>JAEDIW010000064.1 GCA_016296655.1 Treponema sp.
AACTTGTGAATAAAAACTTTGACGCTATTTCAGGCAAAGTTTTTATTACACCTCCCATAAAAAGTCAAGAAGATTGTTTCAGCAATCGATTGACTTTTTATGCCGCTTCGCAATGAAATGAGAAGCGGCAGTTGATAAGGAAGTTCGCAACGCGAACTTGTGAATAAAAACTTTGACGCTATTTCAGGCAAAGTTTTTATTACACCTCCTGTTTTTTTTGTTTTGCAATAAATCTATGATGCCTGATTAAAATATACTGTTGCAAAAAAATTGCATTTTCAGGTCAGTGCAGTCTGTCAGCGTATGTTGATGTAAAAGCGTTTTAAATACTGACTTCGTTCACTGGCTTTTTTCCAAAGAGGACTTCGCCTGTAATTTTTTATAAGGGCATCATAGGCATCGATGGCACTTTTTATGTCCCTTACAGAAGAATTTGATTCAAGAATCTGTCCCTGAAGAAAGAGCGCTTTGTCCAAATCAAGGTCACTTTTTTCAAAGAATTCGTTTACAAGAAGATGTGCTTTTTCAAAATTTTTGCTGTCAAATTCTTTTTGAGCCTGTTCCAGAATGGATGATGGGGTCATGTTTTCAGAAATTTTTGTCTGTGCTGGAACTTGAACCTGGGATTTTTGTGCAGCAGGTTTTTCAGAGGAGGCAGACTGAGTTTTCTGTATGGAAAGTTCAGCAGGTTTTTCAATGTCCTCTGTTGTCTGAATATTTGTTTTTCCGCTTTTTTCGGCAGAAAAATCTTCTGAAATGTAAGAATTTGTCTGTTCTTGAGTTGAATTTGAAGTTTTTGGAGCAGCAGGTGATTTTTCTGGCTTTACGGAAACTGCTGTACGTTCAGATAAATTTTCTTTTACAGGAGATTCAGGGAAAAGTTCATTTTTTTCTTTGAGAAGCGACATATCAGGCTGTGGCGGAACGATTTCCTGATAGGAAGGCGCTTTTACATGTTCTTTGCTGGAAGCTTCTTTATCAATTATTGTTACTTCCAGGTAGTCGTCTATATAAGAGTCTGTAAGAAGATCATTTTTGTAAAAATGAAGGAGCGTAGTTCCTGCAAATCGGCTTCTGAGTGTAAATGCTGTGTTTGGGTTTTTATCTGATGGAAGTCTTCTGCCAAAAAATACCATTTTGTGTTCGTTTGTATTTTCGCCCATGTAAATCCAGCCTGAACCTGGATATTCTATATCCAGATACTGATTTCTGAGGATTTGTATTGAGCGTGAAGGCTGTGGAACTGCCTGACTGTCCTGCTCTTTGCCGGATTCCTGTTCTTCTGGCTGTGAAATTTCTGCTGTTTCTGTACTGATTTCAGCCGTTTTGTCAGAAAGTTCTTCCTGATTTGAAGGATTTTCAGGTTCTGCGGAAGATTCTGTTGTTATGGCTGGCGGTTCTTCTGTTGAAGGTTCTGAAAAGATTTCCTGAACGGAATCAGATGATTTTTGTTCCTGCTGTTCCAGCTGTGCTGAACTGTCATCTGTGTGAAAAACTTCTGCTTCGTGAAGCAGCATGTCCGGCTGTTCAGGTTCTGCCTGATTTTCCTGCGGAATTTCATGGATAACAATGTTTTCAGGATCGATTTTTTCGCTATGGATGGACTGTTCTGTGTTCTGCAGGTCGTCATTTTCCTGAGCTATGGCAATTTCTTCTGTCTGTTCGGCTGGAAGGTCAAAAACTTCAGGCTCTTGAATTTCTGTAAAGTGAACTGAATTCTGTGTTTCTTCAGACGGCTGTTCCTGAATGGTGGCAGGTTCTGCCTGTGCTTCTGAAAGTTCTGTCTGAGATTCCTGACTGGTCTGCTTTATATCCTGTTCAGGCTGAAAAGATTCAGTCTGCTGTTCTAGCGATGGCTGTTCTATTGATGGTTGTTCTGCTGAGGCTTGTGGTACAGATTTACAGGATGCCAGCAGAATGATGAAAACTGAAAAAATTACAAGATTTGCGGCTTTTGATTTGAGTCTGGCGGAAAAAGGTTTGTGGCTTGAGGCGATGCATAAGGGCTGTCTGGCGTTCTGCATGGAAATTTTGCTTTGCGGCAGGGATTGTAGAAGCCGGCCACGCCGGTTCCGAAGCGAAGCGGAGGAATGTAGCGAAAGCGGAACTTCGGAAAGCCCGGTTTTTGCAATGCGGAACAAAGTGGAGCAGGGCAAAAAGCCGCCCTTATTACTCCTGTTATTGTTATTAACAGATAAATAATTTTTTTTCATGGTGCGGCTCCAAGAATTTCATTTATTGCGTTGTCGTTGGCTTTCTGCAGGTCGTTCAGGTTGTGCTGCTCTGGTAGAGTAAATTCCTGTTCAATTTCCTGTGTCGTCCAGCGAGGTTCGGGTTGCCGGCTCAAAGCATAACCTTCTGGAGCAGATGGCCCTTCCGGCTGAACAATTGGCTGCAAAGGCGAAAAACTCTGGTTCTGGCGTGGCAAGTTTTCCTGCACGGGCGCTTTTTTTTCAGAAGTCGTGGTACATGAATGAACCGAAAAAACTATAAAGGCGCAGATTGTAAAAACTACGAGGATTATGCAGGAAAGCGCAACATATTTTTTTTCCTTGAGAAAATCAGCGAGTCTTTCAAATTTTTCTGTCAAAAAATCAGGTAGCTGAATCATTGCCTAGTTTTTGCCTTCCTCGTTTGCATTTGAAATTTTATCATTTTGTTCAGGTTCCTGAGACGGCTGGGATTGGCTGTCTGTCTGAGGCATCTGTTCGGAAAGATTTTCACTTTCTGTTTTTTGAGTTTGCTGATGAATGCGTTTTGGTGGGCGCGGAGGAATGTAGATGCCTTCTTCTGGTTCTACGTCCTCTTCCACAAACGGCTGCTCAACTTCTTCTTCCAGTTTGCCGACTTTTATGTCTTCGTCAAGGCGCAGGGCAATGACCTTGCTTACGCCGGATTCTTCCATAGTAACGCCCAGCATTGTGCTTGCGCCCATTACGGTTTTTTTGTTGTGCGTAATTATGATGTACTGGCTTACGTTTGCAAAGCTCCTGAGTGTTGTTACGAAGCTTGAAACGTTTTTGTCGTCGAGTGCGGCATCAATTTCGTCAAGCAGACAGAATGGCGACGGGCGAACCTGATAGGTTGCAAACAGAAGGGCAACTGCTGTCATGGTTTTTTCGCCGCCAGAAAGAAGTGCTATGCTTTCAAGTTTTTTTCCAGGCGGCTGGGCCAAAATGTCGATGCCGCTGGCAAGAACGTTCTGCGGGTCAGAAAGCCTGAGCTCTGCGCGTCCTCCGTTGAAAAGTCTTCGGAACATATTATGGAAATTCTTTTTGATTTTGTTGTAGGTTTCCAGGAACATTTCCGTGGATTTTGCCTTGATTTCTTCTGCGACCCGCTGCATGTTTTCAAGGGAGCGTTTTGTGTCATCATAATTTGTCTGCTGACGTTCGTAGCGTTCCTTTACTTCGCTGAATTCTTCTGGAGCCATAAGATTTACCTGGCCGAGAGATTTCAGCTTTTCTTTTGCAGATGAAAGTGTTTCCCTTAGTACTGCAACCGGCGTTATGATTGTGTACATGCGCTCTTCAAATTCCATGAGGTCTCTGGAATGTGTGTCCATAAAGTTTTGCTTTACGTTGCGGATTTCTGTGTCCAGCGAGCCGAGAGAAACGGAAAGCTGTTCGTATTTTGCCTGATATTTGTTCTGCTCTTCCTGTTTTTTTGAAAGGGCTTCCTGCTTGCCTGAAACGCTGCTGTTGCATTCTGCAATCTGTTTGTCCAGCAAGTTCAGTTCATCGGTAAGGGCACGTCCCCTCTGTTCTATTTCTGCGAGTTCCTGCTCAATGCCGAGAATCTGCTCGTTCATGTCGCTGGCGCGTTTCTGTTCTGAGTAAAGTTCATCTTCGTTTGTGCGCAGGGAATTTTCTTCAGAGGTAAGGTTTCTGCGCAAAAGGTCAATCTGCTGTCTGCCGGCTGTAATTTCTGCCTGCATCTGGGCTTCGTTTATGCGGAGCCTGGAAAGTGTTTCCTTGTATTCGTCAATTTTTTCTGCCAGACCTGAATTTTCTGAATGGAGTTCCGCAATGCGCTGCCTGTTTTTTTCAGCTTCTTTGTCATTCTGGTTGATTTTTTCATCGATTTTGCGCTTCTGCGTGATAATTCCTTCTGGTGAAAGGAATTCCTGCAAAAAATTCGGTGTTGAGCGGATGTATTCCTGAATTGATTTTTCAAGTTCCAGAATCATGTTTGCAGCTTCGTCGAAAGCCTTGACTGCTTCTTCTGCGGCGGCAAAATTGTCTGAACTGGATGAAACTGAATCTGAGAAAATATTTTTCCGTCCTTCGACAAAAATCTTTAATTTGCCGAGGGCTTCTTCCAGATTTTCCTTTGCCTTGGTTACGGCTGCTGCGGAAACTCCTGCATCTTTCAAGCGGGCATCAAGTTCTGTAACGATGTTTTCGGTTATGGAGCCAAGTTCCTTGCGCAGCTGGGAATGTATTTCTTCCAGCTTTGCAATGTTTTTCTGACATTCGTCTGCTGCACGGTCATTTTCTGTAATCTGGCAGCCGGCTTGTTCAATGTTCTGCTGGAAAGTTTTTATATTCTGGGAGATTGTTTCAATCTGCTTTGTCTTGCTGTGAAGTTCGGCATTCTGTGTGTCGATTTCTTCGTTTAAATTGTCAATTCTGTCCTGAATTGCCTTGCCGTGAGCTTCAAGCTGGGCAATTTTTTCTTTAATTTCTGTGGCGCGGGCATTGAACTGCTTTGCCAAATCCATTTTACCGTTTTTTTCTTTTTGAATGCCGAACTGTTCGGCCTGTTTTTCGTAAACTTCTTCCTGCATGGATTTGATTTTGTCCATATTTTCAGAAAGCGTGCTTGTAATTGAGTCGATTTCTTCTCTGACGGTGTTGCGTTTTTGTTCGATGTTTTTTAAGTCTTCTTCGCGGTGGACTTTATCCTGAATAAAACCTTTTAGCCTGAGCAGCTGAATGTCCAGTTCATTGCTGAAAATTTCTTCGCGCAGCTGACGATATTGAGTAGTTTTTTCCGACTGAATTTTCAGCGTGTCGTAGGAACGTTTGATTTCTGCCAGAGAAACTTCAATCTGCTGCAGATTTATGCGGGTTTTTTCGAGTTCCCGTTCTGCTTCTGCACATTCTGCCTTGCTGCGGCTGATTCCGGCTGCTTCTTCAAAAAGGTAGCGGCGGTCTTCTGGCTTGCTTGAAAGAATCTGGTCGATTTTTCCCTGCTCCATTACAGAATAGGCAGCCTTGCCGACACCTGTGTCCATGAACAGTTTGCGGATTTCTGAAGGACCTACCTGCATGTTGTTGATAAAATATTCATTTTCGCCTGAACGGAAAATCCTGCGTTTTATGGCGATTTCTGAGGCTTCAAGCTGAAGCAGACCGTTTTCGTTCATTATTGTAAGGGTAACTTCTGCAACGTTTAAAGGCGGACGACGTTCTGTTCCGTTAAAAATAACGTCTTCCATTTTTGTAGCGCGCAGATTTTTTGACTTATTTTCGGCAAGAACCCATTTAATTGCATCTACAACATTACTTTTTCCACAACCGTTAGGACCAAGTAATGCCGTGATTCCGTCGGCAAAGTCTACATGAACTTTATCAGCAAAAGATTTAAAACCAAATATTTCAAGACTTTTTAAAAACACAAAGACCTCATCTTTTTTGCTCGCCTGGAAAAATCATCAAAAAAAGTTATTCCAGGTGCATTTTATGTCAGGTAAGCACTGGATGATGCCTGAATCGGTTACACAGTGCTTTGTCAGGACAAATGACCAATGTCAGCCGAGTTCCTGTCTGCTTTTGACGGCGACTGATTTTTTTGAAAATTACAGCATTTGTCCGTCCGTCAAATATAGCATTTTAAGGCAGGTTATAAAAGCATTTTAGGACATTTTAGGCATCTGTAAAAAATACTTTTTATATTCCGGCTGTTTCTCCAGATTCCATACTGTCCAGCTCCTGTGGATCCCAGATTTTTCCTTCGTAAATTTCTTTTGGGTAGACAGTGATTTTCAGGCGTTTTTCAAGAGCGGCAAACTTCTGAAGTTCAAATTCATCTCCGATTACGACATTGATGCCTGTTTTTCCTGCTCTGGCAGTTCGTCCTGAGCGGTGGACAAAAAAATCGTCATTGGAAGGCAAATCCATCTGTATTACGTGGGAAATGCCTGTAATGTTGAGGCCTCTGGAAGCAAGGTCGGTGGTTACAAGAACCGGGCATTTGCCGCTCCTGAACTGGTCGATGGCTGCTTTGCGCTTTTTTTTGTCAGTCTTTGAGTAAAAGCCTGTGCAGCTGATTTTTTTATACTGAAGTTTTGCGACAATGTTGTCTACCTGATCTGAACGTGCCGTAAAAATCAAGGCTTTTGCGGGTTTTTCAGCATTCAAAAATTGGCGCAGCACATCAATTTTCTGGCGGCGTTCTGCAAAAATTGCCCAGTGAGTGATTTTTTTGCGCAGAATATCTTCAGGCGGCAGAAAAACTGATTTTATGGCGTTTTCTGATGTTTCACAAGGCATGGCAGAGGCGAAGATTTTTTTTGTTCTGTCTGTGATTGTTGCAGAGCAGGCGATGAACTGGACATTTGCAGGCATAAGTTTCAGAAGACCGGTTGTATCGTCCCTGAGTTCCTGAACTGTCATTCTGTCAGCTTCATCGTACACAATTGCTTGAATACCGTTCGTTTTGATTTTTTTCAGATGAATCAGTTCCATTATTCTTGCCGGATTACCGATTACTATGGCTGGCTTTTTCTTTAGAAGCTCAATTTGTCGGCTGATTGGCGCACCACCTATGCAGAGTTCTGTTTTTAAGTCTGTTATGCTTTGCGTCATTGCTTTTATCTGCGAAGCAAGTTCGTAAGTTGGGGCTATGATGACCAGCTTTATGTCTTTGCTGGCAGAATTTTCAGATTTTGCTGAATCCTCAAGTTTTTGGACAAGGGGCAGAAGATATGCAAAGGTTTTGCCAGTTCCTGTTTCCGACTGAAAAATTACATGATTTCCTTCTGCAATTACGGGAATGACTTTTTCCTGAACGGCAGTTGGTTCTGTTATGCCAAGCTTTGCAAGCCGGCTGTCAAGTTCTTGTGAAATGCCGGCGGATAAAAAAGTAACTCTTTCACTCATAATGCTGACTATAGCATATATTTGTTTTTGTGTGCTATAATGAAACACTATGAAAATAGGAATTGATACATTTGGTTGCCGGCATGGTCGCTCAGGGCTTGGTTCATATCTGTTCTCGCTAGTTTCCCATCTGCCTGATTTGGAAGATGTTCAGTATGAACTTTTTGGCGCACCGATTGACAGATATACATATTCTTCTGAAAAACCGGTTCCATTTACATCTGTAAGGTTGATGGACACAAAATATGCTCTGCGCCTGTGGCATTGCATCGGATTAAATTCCTTTGCTTCAAAGCAGAAATATGATGCAGTTTTCTATATTTCTGCATCGCACATGCTTCCGACGGTTTTTAAAGTTCCGGGAATTGCTCTTGTAAATGACTGCCTTTCTGCTGCCTTTATTTCCAAAAAAAACAGGATTCATTGCAATCATATTTTGAATGCATTGAAAAATTCTTCAAAAATCATAACGCCGAGCCAGTTTATCTGCAATGATTTAAAAAATCTTGGAATTGAAAAGTCAAAAATCGAAGTAATTTATACAGGCATAAACCATTCTGCATTCTATCCGCATCCAATTTACGACAGCGATACGGTAAATATAAAACCTTTTGCAATCAAGCGCCCGTATCTGATTTATTCAACACGGCTGAACAGTTTTTCAAAAAAACATGTTGAGCTGATAAAAGCCTTTACGATTTTTAAGGAAAAGACGCATCTGCCTCACAGGCTTGTAATTACAGGCGGTGATGATGTTTGTATGGCGGCTATTCAGGAAGCTGTCAGAAAAAGTTCCGTGCGTTCAGATATTTTTATGACAGGCTTTTTTCCGCCGGAAGGTTTTGGAGATTTGTATTCTGGGGCTGATGCCTGCATTTTTCCGGCTGTAAACGAAGGAGTAGGGTTGCCGGCAATAGAAGCTATGGCTACAGGAATTCCGGTTGCCTGTGCTGACAGCGGAGCTTTGCGGGAAATCACCGGCGGAAATGCATTGTTCTTTGACCCTGACAATATTGACCAGTTTGCCGAGTCTATTGAACGCGTTGTAACAGAGCGGGAATTGCGCGAAAAACTGATAGCTATGGGAATTGACTGGACGCGCCGCTTTCAGTGGCAGCAGACAGCTGAAAAAACTGTAGAAGCAATAAGGACATGTTTACAGTAATTTTTCAGTCCAGAAAAATGTATTCGCTGAAAAAAATGCCTGTGATTTTTCCAAGAACCAGCTGGGCATTTATTTCGTCTAGCAGTTCTGCTTTTATTGTTTTTTCTTCGGTACGCAGCAGTTCTGTTTTGCTTTTAGCCGAAAAATAAGAAGTAACAGTCGCCTTGATTTTTAGGTTTTTCTGTGCCAGCTCTTCAAAAAAAGCCCGGTCTGTTGAACTATAGGAAATCCATGGAGTAATTATGAGCGGACTGCCTTTTGCATCAGGCTGTTCACTTTTTGTAATGGTTCGAAGCCTGCCGAATTCTATATAAGATGTGGTATTTTTATCTGGAAATTCCGGGGCAATCAGGCTTGTGCGGCTGTTTTTTTGCTGAACTTTGCCACTTGCCAGAACTGCTGCCGTTCCTGCCAGAATCACAAGCACAAGAAATGCAAGAATTGCCGATAGAATTTTTACGGGAAGGCTGTCAAAAAAATCAGAAAATATGTTCATCTTTGCTTATTTATTGAGGATTTCCTGCTGACCATTGGGGTGACTTTTGCGTTTCGCTTATCCAGCCAAGCTTTATGCCTTCTGCAATGTTTTTTTCAATCCATGGCCAGAGTTCCGGCATAAAATCTTTTACAGGCCCCATTCTGTTTTCTACATCTTCTCTAGTTGCCGAACCTTGAAGCCATGTGTGACCGCCTGTAAGGGTGTTGTGCAAAAATGGCTGAATCCTGTCCATGCAGTTTGCAAATTTTGATTCTTTGGTTTCCATTGCTTCAAATTCTTCCCACATGGAACGGAGCTTTTTGCCCTGTTCTTCTGGCAGAATTGAAAAAAGCTTGTCTGCTGCCTGATGTTCCCGCTGTGATTTTGTTTTGTTTGCCTGCTTGTCAAAGGCAAAGGTGTCGCCTGCGTAAATTTCTATGAGGTCGTGTGCAATGCAAAGATTAGCAGAATGCATTGCGTCTGGCTTTTCCTTTGCATATTCGCTGAAAATCATGCACATCAGAGCAATGTGCCATGAATGTTCTGCATCATTTTCGCGTCTGGTTCCGTCTGTAAGCAAGGTTCGCCTCTGAATGTGAGTCATTTTGTCTGCTTCAATGGTGAATTTTAAAAGCCTGTCTAGATTTTCAGTGCCAGAAGGTATAAACGGAGAAAGGTTTTCTGTTGAATTTTTTATTTCGTTCATATTTTTCCTTTGATAAAGCTCAAAATTCGAGTTTTAAATAAATTTACAAAAAAGGAGTAATCTCTTAAAATTTTGTTCCATAATGGGACAGAATAAAACAGAAAAGAATTACACCTGTGTATGACAAAACTTATACCATAGTTGCAGCTTTTATAAAAGCAGTTAGCAGTTTTGCAGGAAGAAAAAAAATGAATGAATTAAGAATAGAAAGATTGTCGCTATAAAATTTTAATTCTCATTCAGTTTATTTTTTTTGCTATGTCCTGAAATAAAGTGGTTATGTTTAAATATTAACTAATTATGTATGAACAATCTGGAAAAGTTTTTGGAGGAAATTTTTAATGAGAGCATTCGCTTACAGGAAATCTTTATCAAGAAGGATTTTATTGACGTAATTGATAAAGCCATACAAAAAAATAAGGATAGTAATCCTAAAAGGGTCTTACGTTTTCAAGAAAACGTTGTCTGACTTCCAAGTCTGTTTCATCACTAATGTTATAGTAAGATGCCCAAGATGTCAGTTCGTCAGCCAGTTGGGAACGCAAATTATACTGTATGTTCGATTCTTTTAAGAATTCGTAACCTTCGTTAAAAGGCATAACCTTAGTAATTTTGTCATAATAAGGGTATTTTTCAAGCTCTTTTATAGCTTCTTGGAAGTCATCCTTATTTAAAATTTCCTTTGGACGTTCTTTGTTAATAGCATTTAAATGTCTGAAAACCAAGACATAGCCTTTTCTTGTATATTCTTCAATTTTTTCGTCAGATAAAATCGGAAAGTTCTTTAGCATAATTATCTCCAGTTCTAGTTTAAATATTATAACTCTTAAAATGTTTACCCTGTATGTCTTCCGTTTCTTTGAAAAACTTTTGTTTATAATTCCAAACTATAAGTCCAAAAACAAATGTTGCAATTCCTAAAACACCACATAATTGTTTGTCTCCGTAACCAAACAGTTAACTCTTTAATTTTTTGATAAATTTGATTATATATCTTTATATCTTTTAAAGCGGCAGAAATAATCGCTTCGTTTGTAATTTTTGGGTTATTTCTTAATAATTTTTTTGCTATTGGACTATTTGGGTTTAAATCATATGGACATCACCGGTGTATCCGTTCTTTCTTAAAAGACCTTCAAC
>JAEDIW010000154.1 GCA_016296655.1 Treponema sp.
TCTGAAGATTACGAAAAGTTATTATTCTACAAACAAAACCTTTCATCAGAAAAATTTGCTGAAATAACAGAAGAAACAGTTGATTTCTTTTTCGATAAATATATAGAAAGTATAAATGTACAATATGTTCCCTTATGTAAAATTCTTTCTGAAGGTGCCACTTATGAAGGTAAAATGGATTATGCAGAAACAGAGACCTTCTCTATAGAAGTTCCACCAATAGAAGAGTTTTATAAAGAAATGAAAGAAAAGTATATTCCTCAGGCTCTTAATAGCTTTAATCCAGAACGTATTACTAATAAAAAGAGCTACCATTTTATCACATACTTATCTAAGTATTATTTTCAACATGCCAAAAGAGATCTTGCTAAAAAATGGAGAAAGAATATGTCGAATCCTGTCAGCATATACAATCGGGATTCGTTTGAAGAAAATATTCAGAATGAAGAAGAAGCTTCTAGAATAAGGAAAAAAATTGCCGAGCTAAAAAATGAACTAAATCCTCTGGAATCTCAAATATTAGGTTTCCTTATCGATGGGAAAAAACAGAAAGATATTATTCTGATAAACGAGGAAACTGGCAATCCTTACACAAAAGGCTATATCAGTAAGCTTGTAAAAAAGATTCGTGCAAGAATGTCAGAACTGCTGGAATCATAATAAAAAACTAAGATTCTCGTTTACGAATCCTAAAATCGCCCTATATTTAATTTTGTGATGATTATTTATCTTTTATGTCGAAATCTTGAAATGCTTGTGGAATGGAAACAGCAGTTTTCAGAGTGTAGAGATGTTGATGTTGTAATGGATGAATATTGGAGTTAAAAAAGGGGAAGCGGGAGTAAAATATGCTGGAAACCAACGAAAAATACATGAGCCAGAAAGAGCTTGACAGTATTCTGTCAGGAACACAAGACGATTATGTCCCATCACAGAAAGAGCTTGAAACAAAAGTTCTGTATGACACATACTATTTTTATCTCGTATGGGATTTGCTTATGACCATTTCAATGGCCTCCGCAGGTCTGAAAACAGATAAAAAATACGGACACGAAAAACCTGTATCATTCAAGATGAGTTTTATTGCAGACGCACGTGAACGCCTTAATGAAATAAACTCTATCAAAGGCCGTCCTGTAAAGAAAAACCCGAACCTTCGTGACCTTAACATGGGTGATTATAATGCAGAAATATATTCAATTCAACGCAAATTGAAATCATTGAAAAGGGAAGGTGGTTGTGCAGATTTTATGAAACCTTTTTTTAAGGAATTTGTGGAGCTTTATAAGAACCTGCCCAAACCGATTTTACTGTAGCCTGTTTTACTGCAAAAGCAGAGGAAGAAGATGATTGATTTTAGTTTTCATTTTACAGAAGCAACAGAAGAAGAAAAACAGATCTTAGATTCAGACATAAAAAGCCAAGCCCCATCAAATTCATACATCCGTTATTTCACCGGCAGACGCTGGAACAACTGTGGAGTTGCGGCGGTTGTCGTAAGAGGAAATGTTTGTACCATTTTGAAGGTGAAAATGAAGAATGACATTTCTACTGAATTTTCTGATGTATATTTTTTTTATGAATATCTTATTTATCATCTTTTTAATTTTGCAAAAAGAGTTGAATGGAAAAAAGTAGAGCCCAATCTTCAGGAGGACTTTCTTAAAGTAATTGCCAATTTTGACAGGAAAGTTGTAGGAGAAGGGAGAGTGCGAACTGTTTATAAGGCGGATGTAATAAAAGATTCAGATGACATTATTTATTATGTAGAGCGGCAAAAGAAGGTTTTTATCAAACGTCTTAATAAACCAAGAAAAGAAAAGCCTGAGCCTCTTATGCTTCCCAGAAGCGAAACAGGTCTTCCTGTAGATATATCTGATGTTGAGGCATGGTCTACGGCAGAATGGGGACAAATGGAATATATTGTCCTTTCAAAGGGTGACGAAACTTATTGTATATTTCCAGAAAAAAAAGACCAACAAACTGAAGAAAAGCACGAAATGGAAAGAATTTGGAACTTTTTTGGTGATGATTATGAAGACACTTGTTTTACGAAGGAAGAAATCGAAGCTGTACGAGAATGGATGAAGGTGCAACTGAAAGATGAAAACAGTACCTTAAGTCGCTATTTTGCTCAACGTCGTGCCGAAGATGAGAAACATCACAAAGAGTT
>JAEDIW010000155.1 GCA_016296655.1 Treponema sp.
CTCTTTTTTAGCATTTGATTCAAAAAGAAAACGAGAACCTGCAGTAACAAAAACAACAGTTACACAGAGCAAAACCCCATATAAAGCAAGTTTAATAAGATTTTTAACTTTCATAAAAACTCCCTGAAAAAACATAAGAATTATAACGCAAATAATTATTTTTTTCAGTAAAAAAAACTGTCACAGGTAAAATTTAAGGGAATAAAGAGAATGATACAGACAGATAAGAACACCATTCAGGGCAGACTGCGTCAGGCTATGGAACACCTGCGAAGCAGTCCCGAAGGGATGGAGCGGCAGCGGAAGTGTGGAACAGCCGGCCCGCGCCAGCGGGAGACGCCCGAAAGCTAAAAATTCCTTTGATTAAATTTCAGAACTTTTTCTTCAATTTTGTTGATTACTTTTATAAATTTTTCAAGGCAAAAAATGATTTAAGTTATTGAGGAAAAATGCCGATAAAAGAAAAGGTAGCAAAGAAGTTCAGTTATGGCTTCTGTCTCTGCCGCAATGCAGAATAGAGTACTTATAAATGCAGACCTCATCTTCTTCCCGACTTGGAACACAGAACATTTCTTCACTTATGGTTCAGCTGGCCGTTCCATCGATTCTGGCTTACCTTGTAAACATTCTTTACAACATTGTAGACAGAATTTACATCGGCCATCTTGCCTCCAGCTCTGCTTTAACAGGAGTTGGAATCTGTCTTCCGATTCTGCAGCTGGTTTCGGCCTTTTGTGTTTTTGCCGGTAACGGGGGCGCTCCTCTTGCTGCCATTGAACTTGGTAAGTCCGAAAAAGATTCCACTGCCCTCAAAACTGCCGAAAAATATCTGGGAAACGCCTTTATCCTGCTTTGTATTTTTTCTACAGTTTTAATGAGTTTTTTCCTTACTTTTAAAAATTCCATTCTGCTGGCCTTTGGTGCAAGTCAGGAAACACTTCCCTACGCTTCTTCATACATTTCAATTTATCTTCTGGGAACTTTTTTTGTTCAGTTCGCAGTGGGATTAAATCCTTTCATTACATGTCAAGGCCGGGCAAAAACTGCCATGATATCAACTTTAATCGGTGCAGTTTCAAATCTAATTCTGGATCCTGTTTTTATTTTTGGATTAAATATGGGTGTTTCAGGAGCAGCTCTGGCTACAATAATTTCTCAGGGATTAAGTGCTGCCTGGGTTTTAAGGTTTTTAACTTCCGGAAAGTCAGTTTTAAGGCTCCGTTTTGAAATCCTCCGTCCGGACTTTTCCATCATCAAAAGAATCGCTTCTCTTGGAATTTCACCTTTCATCATGCAGGCAACAGAAAGTGCAATTTTTGTTGTATTCAATACGGGACTCCAGAAATACGGCGGAGACATTTATGTTGGGGCCATGACAATCATGCAGAGTGTAATGCAGGTGATCTGGATTCCGGCTTCAGGCTTTACAAACGGAGTTCAGCCCATAATTTCTTACAACTTTGGTGCCAGAAAAAATGACAGGGTAAAAGGAACAATTTACAGAATGCTTTTTGTCTGCGCTCTGATTATGATAATTTCTTCTATTATAACTACAGTTTTTCCGGAAAAAATCGCAGGCCTTTTTACAGGCGACAAAGCCCTTCTTGAAATAGAAAAGAAACTTCTTCCCGTTTACATCGGTGCCATGTGGATTATGTGGATTCAGACCGTAGCCCAGACAACTTTTGTAGGAATCGGAAACGCAAAAGTTTCGGTTTTCATCGCCTGCCTCAGAAAACTTATTCTCCTGATTCCCCTTGCACTGATTCTGCCCCATTTTTTCGGCGTAGAAGGAATCTATTATGCAGAACCAGTTGCTTCCTGCACTTCTGCAGTTACCTCAGGGATTCTTCTTTATTTTATTGTGTTGAGGAAGATGTAAAAAAGCCTTACTCCAGACTTAAAGTAACAGTAACTTTCCCCCCCCTTCCCCCTGATTTTCTTCACTGACTGTATGGTATTCGATTTTCATTTTGCCACCTCACCAGGCGACAACTATATTGGCATAAAGAGCTTTACGGCACAATTTTTTTTCTGACTTTAGAAGAATATTTTGCAGGAAGAAAAGAAAAAAGACTTGCAGACAGAAGAGAAAAGTTTCATACTTCTGATATAAAAAGAAAAGCTTATTGGTTAGAGCAACAAGCTTAAACCACCTTATTAG
>JAEDIW010000156.1 GCA_016296655.1 Treponema sp.
TTGTCTTGTACTTGTCTGTTTCAGCGTTGATTTTGAATGTTTCATCAAACCAAAGTTCAAAAGGGTCTTTGATTGTTTCATCGTACCTATAACCGTTGCTTTCTGTTTCTTTGGCAGAAATAAAAAGCAAATCAACCGTTGCCCTTGCTTTTCGTTCTGCATTTGAAAAGTCATAAGTTCCGATAACTTTCGCCTGCATATTGCGACGCTCCAGAGCGTATTTAATGCGTTCATTTCTTGCCCAGCGGTTAGGAATTACAAGAGCGATTGCGTTGCAATTTGACTGCAAGATGATTTTTTCTGCCCATTCATCATACTCAGAATAAGGCGGATTGCAGAACAGAACATCAACTTTTTTGTCAATCAAAGTCTGCTGATTGAAATCTGTTCCAAGAAGAATTACATCGTCCGGCAGCTGCTCCGACAGTATCATTGATTTTTCAATGCCGTACTTTTTGATGTCCTTGAACTTTTCATCTTTGCAAAGTTTTTCAAAAAAACCGCCATTGCCACAACCAATGTCAAGAACGGAATTAACAGTTCTGTTTGTGTGTCGCCAGTTCTCATCTGCCAACTCTTTTAATTTTGCTGCAAGAGCGTCAACGATTTCAGAAGTCGTCGGATACCATTCAAAATCTTGTCCGCTCTCTTTAATTTCTGCTACCAACTGATTTACAGTTTTCATAGTATTCCTTGCGGTCTATAACCCGACCGCTGGGTGTTTTGTTACAGATAAATAGGATTTTCAAGTTCTTCTGCTTCGTCAATATCGCATTGTTTGGCGAATTCACGATTATCCATATTTGCAATAGTCAAAGCAATTTTTTCAATATTGGATTTTCTTCTATCGCCAGAAAAGGCTAAATCACGGTTGAACTTTCCAACTTCTCTCTGAATACGATAAGCATTTGCAACCTGTTCCCTTAATTCCTCAAGTGAAACAGATTCAGTTTCGCTCTCATCCTTTTCAATGTGGATTTTAATTTGAATACGATCAAGCAATGGTTGTGAAAACTTTTTCCAGTACAATTGCACCGCTCGTGGTGAACAAAGACAGATATTTTTCATTTCTCCAAAATTTCCACAAGGACAAGGAGTTACTGCCATTGCAAGCTGAAAGTTCGCAGGAAAGATTGTTGACCGTCCTGCTCTTGAAAGAGTAATTTGTTTTATTTCAAGCGGAACTCGTAACATCTGCAAGACAGAAGATCTAAACTCTGCTGCTTCATCAAGAAACAAAGTTCCGTTATGTGCAAGGGAAATTTCTCCAGGTCTTAGATTCGGACCACCGCCACACATTCCCTCAATACTTGTTGTCTGGTGTGGCATACGGAACGGAGCATTATCCGTGTTATATTCCATTCCTGCAAGTGCATACAACCTTTTTACAGTTTCAAGTTCTTCAACAGCCAGACAAGGTGTAAGGTACGGAACAAGACTTTGAAGCAACATTGTTTTACCACAACCCGGTGCACCATAAGCAAGAATGTTTAATTTTCCTGCAACAGCGATTGAAATTGCTCTCAACGCTTTTGAATAACCTTTCAAATCAAAACTAGGCTTTTCATAATCTGTAAATTTTACTTCGTTCATATATGTATTTCCTTGCCGCCTATAGCCCGGCGGCTGGGCTTTTAATTTCTATTTTCCTAACTCTCTACGAGCGTTATTGTCTACAATATCATCAAGCCATCTTGCTCCAAACTGGAGTTTCAAAATAGCAAGTTTTCCAATATCCTTGAACATATTCAATGGAATTGAAACAAAGGTCAAATCTACTGGATAAGCGTTTGAACCTGTGAGATTATAAATCTGATTCATCAACTTCCCTTTCCAAGTGTAGAATTCAAAAGTTTTTACATCACCTAAGACATCTGCTTTTTTGAAGTCATCCAAAATAGCTTTCTTGTCATTTTCAAGACCGCTCAATCCTTCCCAAGTGAAAGCAGAGCCATTTTCAAGTTCTCTGATTTTTGTTTCATCGGCTGGAATAATTTTAATTTCCATATTATTTTCCTTTCTACATATCGCCCTGTAGATGGGCTTTATTCTTTGTTGTCTATAATGTACTGTAATGTATTATAATTGTCAATAGGGCAAGAAGATTTTTTTTTACATTTTTTCGACAAAAAAAAGGCGGTAAAAACCGCCCTTTTTCAA
>JAEDIW010000157.1 GCA_016296655.1 Treponema sp.
TTCAATTATTTACACAAACTTTACATTCAGCAGTTTGAATTTTTACATTCTTTCTATATAAATAAAATATGATTTACATACTTGAAGATGACGATAACATCCGTAAGCTTATTAAGTATTCTCTGACAAGTCAGGGATTTGAGACAGAGGATTTTTCGCTTCCATCTGACATGTGGACAAACCTTGAAAAACAGAAACCGGAACTTTTCCTGCTGGATATTATGCTTCCGGAAGAAGACGGAATTTCAATTTTGAAAAAACTTCGTTCAAATGCCGAAACTTCATCTATTCCTGTCATAATGCTTACTGCCAAAGATTCTGAGTACGATGTAGTTACAGGTCTTGATGCCGGTGCTGACGACTATGTAACAAAACCTTTTGGAATGATGACGCTTGTTTCAAGAATTAAGGCAGTCCTTCGCCGATACGAAAAACCAGATTCAAAAAAAGAAATATTGTGTGAAGGTGGTATCAGACTGGATGAAAATCAGCATACAGTTTTTGCCGGGGAAAAGCAGATTTTTCTTACAGTAAAAGAGTTTGATCTTCTTCTGCTGCTGATGAAAAATCGTGACAATGTTCTGACCCGTGAACAGCTTCTGGAACAAATCTGGGAAGTTTCTTGCGATGTAGAAAGCCGCACAGTTGATGTTCATATCCGCACACTTCGTTCAAAGCTTGGTGAATTTGAAAAGCACATCGAAACAATTCGTGGTGTGGGTTATAAGTTTGTTTAATTTTTGGGGGTGCCGGCAGAAAATCTGCCGTCGCGTGTTCCGCAGTTCCGCTGACGCTCCAATGCCTTCGGCATCGCAAGCGCTGCTCCATACGCTCACCCGTAAAAGCTCGCAGTGGGGGATTATCAAAATGAAAAATAAATCTTTAACTTTCAGAATTTTTATTAATACATTTTTTACAGGTACTTTAGTTTATTTTATCTGTGCATTTCTTTTTATTTCCAACATGTACAATTATTTTGAAAAGCAGATTTTTTCAGAGCTGGAAACTGAATGCAGTTTTCTTGAAAATTATGTTCTGGGAGGAAAAACCGAACTGCTTGGATCCTTCAAGACTTCAAACCGCATAACTTTAATTCACAGTGATGGAACTGTTTATTTTGATAACTCTGTAGATGCAGCAACTTTGGAAAATCACGGAAACAGAAAAGAGTTTCTTGAAGCAAAAAGTAAGGGAGCTGTTCGGCTTTCCCGTTTTTCTTCTACAATGACAGAAAAAACTCTTTATTTTGCTCGGAATCTTTCTAATGGCGATGTTATTCGAATCAGCTGTAACCAGTATTCTGTCTGGGTTTTGATTTTTGGAATGAGCCAGATTCTCTTAATTATGCTTATATTTGCCGTAATAATCTCTGGAATTTCAGCTTCCTGGATTAGCAAAAAGGTTGTAGAGCCACTGAATATTATCGACCTTGAAAATCCGGAAGCTTCGGAAGTTTACGAAGAATTAAAACCTTTTACTAAAAGGATTGCGGAAGAAAACTTTGAAAAATCTCAGAGAGAAGAACTGCGTCAGCAGTTTACGGCAAATGTAAGTCACGAACTTAAAACTCCTCTTACAAGTATTTCAGGTTTTGCAGAAATCTTGAAAGCCGGAGGTACAGACGAAAATACAACTAAGGATTTTGCAGCTTCAATTTATGATGAAAGCCAGCGTATGATTACGCTTGTAAATGACATCATAAAACTTTCAAAGCTGGACGAAAAATCAATTTGTCTTGAAAAAGAAGCTCTAAGTCTTAGAGAACTTTGCCTTGAGGTTATGAATGTTCTTTCTGCCAGTGCAAAGGCAAAAAATGTTTCAATTAACCTGACGGGAGACTCGGGACTTATAAACGGAGTTCATCCTGTAATTTACGAAATGGTTTACAATCTGGTAGACAATGCCATTAAGTACAATGTTCAGGGCGGCAAAGTAGACATTAACCTGCAGAATATGATAGAAAGCAAACGTGTTGTGCTTACAGTCAGAGATACTGGAATCGGAATTCCTGAAGGGGAAAAAGACAGAATTTTTGAACGCTTCTATCGAATAGACAAAAGCCGCTCCAAACAAAATGGCGGAACTGGTTTAGGTTTAAGCATCGTAAAACATGCGGCAAAATACCACGACGCCAGCATTCTTGTAAACAGCGAAG
>JAEDIW010000158.1 GCA_016296655.1 Treponema sp.
AAGCCGTCTTCGTCGGTAAAAATGCCGTTTTCAATAATCTGTTCCAGCTCATCCCACGGGCCGCCGAACTGCTCCGTTGCTCCCTCGATAAACTTAAAGTCAATCGTGTATGTAACGCCGTTCATTGCAAAGCCTTTTATGTCAACATACAAACCGTTTTTCTGAACGTCCACGGCGCAGACAAGAATAAGAATCGGGCTTCCGGCTTCTTCTCGCGCCATTCTGTTTGGAATCGTGCCACGGGCAAAACCAAAACGCCTGTGCAAAACAGCTTTTTCATATTTGATTTGCTCGTTCTGTTCCTGGAAAGTAAGCCCCTGTTTAAGGTTGCGGAAAACTCTGTAGCGTTCTTTGTCACGTACTTTGTTTGCCTTAATATCCCAGCAGCCCGCCCACTGGCTTACATAGTCTTCCCAGGAAAACATTCCCGGCGGATTGTACAAAGCCGTTATGTGATAGCTTTCCGTGTTCGGCTGGATGGCTTTTTGACTTGCCCGCCATTCACCTTTAGGAACAATGGCTGCCTTGTCGTAGTTTTTCATAATGCCGCCGCAATACGGGCATTTGTAGCCGACAGTCTCTAAAATCGGCTCAAAGTTTTCGTTGTTCTCCCAGACAATGCCGCCTATCTGTTCTGTTTTGTCTTCGTTCCAGACTGCCCATTCAAGTTTCTGCATTTCGCCGCAAAACTTGCACGGAACGTAAAAGTATTTCATTGTTCCGTTTCTGAAAAGTTTTGCAATCAAGCTGCTTCTTTCTTCTGTTGGTGTTGAACCAATAAAAAGTTTGCTGCTCGTAGGGTAGGCATCCAGACGGGCAACCGCCAAATCATAAATCGAACCTTCGCCTTTAACTTTTGCCTGCATTCCGTCCGCTTCGTCCACAAGTTCAATTTTGTAAGAAAAGTTTCTGAAACGGTTTCCGCTTCCAGCTCCCACGGCGTGTAAATATCCGCCCTGATATTCCTTTTTTAATCCTGTATCACCTGTATTCTTTGCGCCAGCCGCTTTTCTTGTCTGGCTGAAAATAAGGTTTCTCAATCCACAGTTGTCTATTGTCGGGTCAATCTTTGTGTTTACGGCATCACGCGCCATCATTTCGTCCGGCAGAACATAAAGCTGTGGCGCAGGATTTTCGCCAATGTAATACATCATTATGCTTTCAAGCAACCCTGTTGTAGCCCCAACCTGGTTTCCCTTCATAACATAAACGCGCCTTGTCGGGCAATCCGGCGCAAACTGGTCTACAATTTCCCTAAAATACGGAAACTTGTCATAACTGAATTTGCCCGGAAAAGGTGAGAGCGCGCGGTCAATGTAACGCACACTTTCAATGTATTCGCTCGGCTTCCTGTAGCTGTGCTGTGCCGTTAATCGTGAGAACTGCTCAATTAAAAAATCCACATCGTCAAAATTGATTTTAACCTGTGCCATAACCGCCGTTACTACTCACGTGAGTAGTTAAGAATTCATTGCATCCAGAACAAGCAGGGAGTTTTTAAGCTCGCGTCCAGCTTTGAAAGCTGCCACATAATGTGGCGGAATGTTTTTTGTTTCACCTGTCTTTGGATTTCGTGCATTCTTTCTGCCGTTTCTTTTTTTTGCGTAAAGAGTGCCGAAGCCTCGCAGCTCTATTGTATTGCCGTCTGCAACTTCGTTTTTCATTTTCAAAATAATATGGTCAATAATTCTGGCCGCTTCTTCACGCCCGAATTTATCACTGTATGAGTTATACAAATCTTCAGCCAAATCTGCCCTAACAATTTTCTTGTTCATATTTGCCGTCCTTGTAATCCTGTTCAATTTCTGCAACGTCTCTTGAAAAAATATCAAGCTCGTTTTTCAAATCTGCAATCTGTCTTTGCAAATTATCAAAATCAACTTCCGGCAAGGAAGAATCAACAAACAGTTTTTGAGACTTTCCCTGCAATCCTCGCAAACACAATGCTTGTATAACAGCGTTTGTTTTTCTCTGATCAATAATCATAAATCCCCTTTATTACGTGCCATGCAAACCGCAGGCGCATAATGAAATTCTTTTTATTGATGTAATCGCAAAATCCCCTGTAATGCCGGATTGCATCCCGTCTGTTTCTTCTGTACATTTTCTTGTTCTGGTTTTGGCTCATTCTTGAA
>JAEDIW010000023.1 GCA_016296655.1 Treponema sp.
GTGCAGAAAATGTGCGAAGCGGCTGGAGCGGAAGCGGAACCTTGAAAGGAGTGTAGCCGGAAAAGTCGGCCCAAATAAAAAAAAGAAAAAAAGCTAAACCATGTTTTTTATTTTCCGAAAATATATATGTGAGTTGTTTCTCACTATGTCACAAGTTTACCTGGGAGGTAGAAAAATGGGAACTTATACACTTAAAAGCATCGGAAGCGCAAACGACTATATGACAATCGAACGTGAGCTGGATGACGGATTTGTAGTTCGTATTGTTCGTGACAGAGACGGTTATGATGAAGTAACTACAGACTTTATCAGTAAAACTCTGTTTGACAGTTGTGTAAGGACAGGTTACATTACAAAAATTGAAGAGCCTGTAAAACTTGCTGCAAATGCATGATTTTTGCTTTCAGAATAATCTGAAACTGGTGCATGAACAGAATATTAAACTGACTTTTGGAACAGGCAGCTTGATTTTGAACTTACAGAAAAGCCTGTTGAATCATATTTACTGCATTCTCAAATTTTATGCTGGAATCAGGTACAGAAGGGAGCCAATTTATTTTGACTCCTTTTTTTTCCATTCCGCGAAACCATGTTTCTTGCCGTTTTGCAAACTGACCAATTGCAAGGTTCAGTTTTTCAAATAATTCGTCAAATCCTGCAATTTTTCCTTCCAGATATTCGGAAATAAATTTATATTCAAGTCCTAAACTTTCAAGGCGTTCCCAGGAAGTGCCGTTTTTGTGAATCTGTTCAACTTCTGCAATCATGCCTTCGTCGAAGCGTTCTTTCAGGCGGCGTGCAATGTTCTGCCGTAGAAGCTGGCGCTCAATTGTCGTTCCTAAAATAAAAGGTTTAAGCTCTGGTTTGGCTTCCTGAGTTTTGCGAAATTCCTGAAGTGCTGGACTTTCCATGAATTTTTTGATTTCGATGTGGCGGATTACACGATTTCTGTCACGCAGGTGGGCTGTAGTATGAAAGTCCGGGCAAAGTTTTAAAAGCATGGCATCTAGTTCTTCAAGTGAAAGTTGTTCAAGTTCCTGCCGTAGCTGTGGATTTTCAGGAACTGGCACAAGGTCGTAATTTCTGATAAATGAGTCAAGGTACATTCCTGTTCCGCCGACGACCAGCGGAAGTACTTTTCTGCCTGAAATTTCCTTGAAAGCCTTATAAAAATCTGTCTGATAGTCGAAAACGCTGTATTCTCGGCTTAAATCTGTGATGTCTATCAGGTGATATGGGATTTTTGTGCCGTCTGGCAATGTGTATTCGTCCAAATCTTTGCCGCTGCCTAAATCCAGATGGCGGTAAACCTGCCTTGAATCTGCTGAAATGATTTCTGCTCCAAAATGTCTGGCAAGACGCACTCCGAGGGAAGTTTTTCCGACTGCGGTAGGGCCTAGAAGCACAAGCAGATTGTATCTGTCTGTTGGAAGAGAAACTGGCTGAATCTGTTCAACTGGTAAAACTGAATGGCAGGAATTCATGTCTTTTCCTTAAAAAACTGTCGTAACCTGTTTGTTTACAGGACTCTGGTAACTGCACATTTCAGGTATTCTGATTTTGGATAGCCGGAAAGAACTGGGTGGTCAGGGCCTGCTCCGCGTTTTTCAAGAATCTGAACACGTTTATGGCTGTCCATTGCTGCATGCATAATCATGCTGTAGAAAGTGTTTGCATCAAAAAAGTAGGAGCATGAACAGGTAATCAGAATGCCTCCTTCATTTAAAAGGCGCATTGCACGAAGGTTGATTTCTTTATAGCCACCGTAAGCTTTTTTTATCATTTTGATGCTTTTTGTAAATGCCGGCGGGTCAAGAATGATTACGTCGAATTTTTCGCCGGAAGATTCGTATTTTTTCAAAAGGTCAAAAACATCAGCACATTCAGCGTGCATGATTTTTTCAACATTGTTTGCCCTGATATTTTCATTTACCAGCTCAACGGCTTCTGGTGAAATGTCTACAGAAATTACCTGACGGGCGCCGGCTTTTGCAGCATTTAGACCGAAAGCACCGGTATGGGTAAAGGCATCCAGAACTTTTTTTCCATGACAATACGCGGAAGCTGTACGGCGGTTAAATTTCTGGTCAAGGAAGTAGCCGGTTTTCTGCCCTCTGGCAATGTCAACTTTCAGCTTAATGCCGTTTTCTACAATAGTAATTACTTCATCGCGCGCAGCTCCAATCCAGCCGGATTTCTGCTCAAGCCCTTCTTTTTCGCGGACGGAAGCATCGCTTCGCTCAAAAATACCGTAAGGCGAACAGACTTTCTGCAGGGCAGAAATTATTTCTTTTCTGAATACTTCGCATGCAAGTGCCAGAAACTGCACAACAAGGTAAACCTTGCCATCCTGAGTACAGTAACGTTCAACTACAAGTCCCGGTATAAAATCTGCTTCTGCAAAAACAAGCCTGTAGGAGTCGCCCTGCTCATAATTTAACCTGCGTATGCTGGCTGCAGAATGGATTTTTTTCAACCAGTATTCGCTCAGATTTTCATATATTTTGTCTGCATGTTCGCTTCCTATCATACGGACTGTAATTTTTGATGTGCGGTTTATAATTCCTGTTCCTAAAAAACCACCGGCTTTTGTGTAAACTTCAACTGCACTGCCGTCTTTTACACAGCAGTCTTTTAATGATGACTGTTTCCAGCTTTCGTTTTCGAAATATTTTACGCTTGCAATTTCATTGTCAAAAACCCAGGGAAAACCCTGTGCAACTTCATTTTCTTCTTTTGCCTTAAAAAAAACTCTTGGAAAATTTTTCATGGGCAAAAGTATACACTTTAAGGATTTTCTGTACAACAGAGAAGTTTTGTTTTATAATTTTAAAATGCACTTTCGTCTTTTTTGAGAATATGTCTGCAAGGCGCATTCCAAGCATACTGACGATAAAAACCTTGGATTCGCAGTTTTTAGAAAAGTGCTGATTAACACTTGAAGCAAGTGAAGAATTTGTTTTTCATTTGCAATTTATTTTTATGGGAGTTCTTAATGGCGAAAAAAAAATCATTAGAAGTAGAGAAAAAAAACAGGAAAAATTCCATTGTTACCAGACTTGTTATGGGAATTGCAACACTGACACTTATTCTCCTTGCAGGTCTCGGCTCAATCATCTATTTCCGCATTTTAAAGTTAAACCAAATTCAGTTTGAAGATAAAATGGAAAATACAATCAGAATGACAGATGATTTGATGAAAGCCCATTTTGAAAGCATAAGGACATCTCTTAATACTATTGCAGAACTTGAACTTGTAAGAAGAAGCGATGAAAGTATTACTTCATACGTAAATTTGACAGATCCAAGTGGAAAAGTTGCCATGAAACCTATGGAAGCTTCACCTTATGAAGCTGAGGTTTACCTTATGGCAAAAGATTTTGTACAGCAGCATGCAGAAATTTTAGGAGTTTCTGTTTCCCTTCAATCAAATGGTTCTTTTGTACGGTATCCTGAAGAACCGCGCGCAAACAATTATGACAGCCGGGTACGTTCATGGTATAAAGCTGCCGTTGCTGCTGGAGGAAAAGTTAATT
The DNA here is from genome assembly GCA_016296655.1 of Treponema sp. GTDB lineage: Bacteria > Spirochaetota > Spirochaetia > Treponematales > Treponemataceae > Treponema_D. The sequence continues at coordinate 3,537 of JAEDIW010000023.1, forward strand.
TTTCTTCAGCATATACTACTTCTGCTGGGGAAATGTGCATTGTAGCTTCCAGAATCATTTATGATAAAAACAACAGCCTGCGCGGTGTTACGACAATTGATGCAGACCTCAGTGACCTTTCAAAAATGGTAATAAGCGATACAAATGGAAAACTTACAAAAACTTCATTCCTGCTGGTTGACCAGAACGGTTCAATTCTTGTAAACAACATTGACCACTCGACAGAATTCAAGAAAATCTCTGAAATCGGAATAAAAGGCCTTGAAAACTACAAATCTGGCGAACAGCTGAAATTCAAGGAAAAAGTTTTTAATGTTCCTTGCGAAGTCCGCACGGTTACTTCAAAAAATGGTGTAATTCCTTTGAATTTTATAATTCTGATTCCTGCAACTGAAATAAATGCTGCCAACTTTGCAGTCATTTCGACAATGCTTATAGTCATGATAGTAGGCTTTGTCCTTTCTGTAGGAACAGCTGTCTGGATGGGTAATTTTATAGGCAGACCGTTGGTACGCGTTACAAACATCCTCAAAAATATTTCTGAAGGCAATGGAGATTTGACAGAGCGTCTGCCTGTCCTTTCAAATGATGAAATCGGTCAGCTGTCTGAATATTTCAACAAAATGATGTCAAAAATTTCGAATTCGCTGTATGGAATCATCCAAGAGTCCCATGCAATGAGCGGCTTAAGTGAAAATGTTTCTTCAGGAATGACAAGAACTTCAACGGCTCTTACAGAAATCAGTTCAAATGTAGAAAGCATCCGCAACCAGATTCATAATCAGGCAGCCGGAGTTGAAGAAACTTCTCAGACAATGCGTCAGATTGCAGAAAATATTACCCGCCTTAGAAACAGCATAGAATCTCAGGCCGCAAATGTAGTTGAATCATCTTCTTCCATAGAACAGATGGTTGCCAACATCCGCTCGGTAACTTCAATTCTTAGCAAAAATGAAGAATCTGTAAATGAACTTTCTACATCTGCAGAAAACGGTCGTGCACTTGTAGCAAAAACTGTAGAACTTACAGGCAACATTTCCGTTGCATCGGAAGGTCTTATGGATGCCAGCAAAATGATTCAGAGCCTTGCAAGCCAGACAAACCTGCTTGCAATGAATGCTGCAATTGAAGCAGCCCATGCAGGTGAATCTGGACGAGGTTTTGCCGTAGTTGCAAACGAAATCCGAAAGCTTGCAGAAGATTCAAACAAACAGGGTAAAAAGATTTCCGAAGTTCTTGAAAATCTGCGCAAACTTATTGTTACAGTTACAGAAAGTACAACAGACATTCAGAGGCAGTTTGACGTTATCTTTAACAATACGCAGACTGTAACACAGCAGGAACAAGTGATAAAAAATGCCATGGATGAACAGGCATCCGGCGGACATCAAGTTCTTGAGGCAATTCATCAGATTAACACCATTACAAGCGAAGTCAAGGAAGGTGCCATGACAATGCAGGAAGGCGGACAGGAAATTCTTGTTGAAATGGAAAAACTTGCTTCCGTAACGCTGGAAATAAACAGCGGCATAAAGGAAATTTCCAGTGGAGTTATGGATATAAACAATGCAATGCAGGAAGTAAACGAACGTTCAAAAGAAAATTACGAAAGCATTTCAAAAGTTTCTTCCGAACTTGGAAAATTCAAGGTTAATCATCAGGAGTAATGCAGATGATAAAGGCTGCCAGAAAACAATGGCAGTCTGCAAAAAAAGCACTGGATAATTTTTCAACTGTTATCCAGTGCTTTTTTCAATATTATCTAGAACTATTATCTAGAACTTCTATAAAAACTAGCGCTTAAGACCTAAAACTGTTTCAAGCAGTGTATCAGCAGTCTGAATAGTCTTTGCATTTGACTGGAATCCGCGCTGAGTTACAATCATGTCAGTAAACTGTTCAGTCAAATCTACGTTGGACATTTCCAAAGCTCCTGCAAGAAGGTTTCCATTGCCTGCAACACCACTTTCACCGATTTTTGCAATTCCAGAATTGTTTGATTCTGTGTAGGTGTTATTACCGGCTTTTTCAAGACCGTTCTGATTTGCAAAAGAAGCAAGGGCAACCTGACCAATTGTACGGTTTGTTCCGTTACTGTATACGCCTGTAATTATACCAGATGAGTCAATCTTAAAGTTGTCAAGATAGCCCATTGTATAGCCGTCCTGCTCATAAGCCTTTGTAGAACTTTTTGAAGCAGACTGAGTTACTGTATTTCTCTGACTGCCAATTGTTCCAAGATTGATATTCATTGTCTGGCGGTAAGGTGTTCCATCTTCGTTTGCATTAGAATCCGGCACATTGAATGAAGCCTGAAGAACAATTTCCCCAGTCGGATTTGAAACATTTCCTGCAGTGTCAGTTACAGACTGTAAAGTTCCAGTATTGTCAAAATTGATTAAGAATGTATTCTGAACGCCATCCGTTGTTCCAAGACCTACACGAGTCTGAGTTACGTCAGCATTTTCCGGGTCAATCAGGACAGTTGCCTGCCACTGATTTGGGTTGTCTACTACTCTTCTGAAAGAAACTGCAAGGTTGTGTGTATTTCCAAAGCTGTCATAAACTTTAAATTCAGTGTTCCATGTTCCACGTGCAATGTCAGCTTCACTTGCGCCGTCCATAATTTCAGGAGTATTTTTGTCCAAGTTGCAGGCAAAATGTACGTTAGCAGTAGCTTTTGCAGGATCTTTAGAACCTACAGGAATCGTAATATCTGTAGGACTTGCAGCAGTTGTAAGAACCTGTTCACCGTTGATGGACTGTGCCATCCAGCCCTGAACCCTAAGACCGTTTGCAGGATTTACCAAAGTTCCGTCAACATCAACTCCAAAAGTTCCTGCACGGGTGTAAAAAGATTCTTCACCGTTTTTCAAGATAAAAAAGCCGTTTCCCTGAATTGCAAGATCAGTTGCAACACCCGTTGTCTGAAGGTTTCCCTGAGTAAACACTGTATCAATTGAAGCAATGCTCATTCCAAGTCCAACTTCCTTAGGATTTACACCACCAACTTCTTCCGTTGGAGCTGCTGCACCGGCAGTCTGCTGGGAAATCATGTCCTGGAAATTAACACGGCCACGCTTAAAACCTGTTGTGTTTACGTTTGAAATGTTATTACCTATAACGTCCATACGTGTCTGATGATTCTGCAGACCTGAAACACCAGAATAAAGTGATCTCATCATATAGCTACCCTCTTATTAATTACCATACACGGCATTGATTTTTTCCATATCGTACAGCATGCCATTAACCTGTACCTGAGGATTTGCACCTCTTGTTGCAGCCTGGACAACACCTCTTACAGTTGTATCACCAGCATTTATTTCAACTTCCTTACCAATCGTATTCACAGCGTCAGAAGAATTCAGCAAGGCAGCCATTTTTGAAAATGAAGTGCTCATGTTGTTAATCTGTTCAAGTGAAGAAAACTGTGCCATCTGAGCAATGAACTCGTTGTTATCCATTGGACTTGTAGGATCCTGATGAGACAGCTGCGTCAAAAGCAATTTTAAAAAATCATCCTTGCCCAATTCCTGACTTGCTTTTCTTCCATTAACAGCAAGCTGCTTATTCATTCTGTCAACAGCCATTTCTGTCTGTAATCTGTCGGCTGCACTCATTGTTGGATTAAAATCCATAGTTTTCTCCAGTTAAAAATTTAAGCTACAATATCTACTGAATAGTCAGACACCTTTCCATAAGAAAGGTAATCTGAATCAGCTGGCCCTGCCGACACTTCTACGGTTAAATCTCCGTAAAGCCTGTCCGACAGATTCTGCATATTCCGGGAATCACCCTGTGAACTGCTGCCAAAACCACCTGCATTCTGTCCGGCCATTGAAAGGTCGAAGGATGCATTGTCAAAACCGCCCTGTGAAAAAGCATTTTTCAGGCTGTTCAAACTACCTTCAAAAGCTGCCATAGCCTCTTTTGACGCAACAGTGATGTGCCCCGTAACTACCTTATCGGATAATTCAAGATTTATCTTAACGTTTCCTAAAGATTCTGGATGAAGAATAAGCGAAATGCTTCCTGCATTATTGTCTTTAAGAACGATTGAACCAGCTCTTGCAAAATCCTGAGCATTATTTTCAATCAGATTTTCAAGCATTGCCTGAAAATTTGAACCGGCTGCGCCTGCTGCCTGACTGTTTGAAGAAGTAATGTCAGAAAGTGCAAGATTCTGATTAATTGAAAAAGTCATCTGAATGTCATTTCCGCCAGAATACTGAACCTGACCTTTCAAATCTTTTGAAGAAATTTCGCCTTTTGATGCAGTCAGCTGAACATCCTGCTGAGCTTCATCAGTTTCATAAACTTTTGTCCGTAAATCTGTAACATCAAAGGCAATTTTTTCACCGAATTTTACTTTTTTTGTTTTTCCTTCTTCTGATAAAAATGCCCTACCCTCCAATTCTTCCAGTTTTCCGCCAGAAGCATTAACTTTCAGGGCTTCTTCAAGACTTTCAGAGTCCATTTTTCCATCATTTTTCAAAGAAACTTTTGTGTCAGGCTGATTTTGCAATGAAAAATCTACAATTTCTGCTGCAAGATTTGCTCCATTCTGAGCATCAGAAATACCAGTCTCCGGCAAAAATACATCTTCTGCCTCTTCATCAAAAAATGCACCTTCTCTTTCTGCAAGTTTTTCAGATTTTCCATCAATTTTTTTGCCTTCAGAAACATTTTTTTTCATGCCGGCAATCTGCTCAAGAACAGAATACCTTTCATTTAAAATCTTTTTTTCTGCTGCCGACAAATTTTCAGTCTGAGAACTGTCATCCTGCAGGTCTACAGAAACTTTATGTCCGTCCAAGTTTTTTTTACTTTGTTCAAGTCCTTCATCTCTGGAATTTTCCGATTTTTCAGCATCAGAAATTTCAAAAGCTTTACGAGATGTGCTTTGCACAGAACCGTTTTGAAAGCTGCCTGATTCAGAGTTTTCAGAACCATCTTCAATTTTTTTCTGAATGTTTCCATGAAAAGAAACTGCATTTTCATCAATTTTTGGATTTGACTCTGCATCGCCGGCATTTTTTACAAGTTCCATAAATGACAAACCTGAGACCAACGAACCTGCATAAGATTTTTCAGCTTCCATTCTCTGCGGAAAACCCTGCATTGTCATAAAATTGTCAACTGTACTGACAGAGTGCATGCATTCAACCTCCAATGAAAACCTCGTATTTTAAACATCGGAATTTCCTGCATTCACTTAAATCAATTAGTTGTTTTTTTTGAGATTATTTGAATATTTGATTTTTTTGCAGAGCAATGAGCGTTCAATATTTTAGAGGAAGCGCTAAGTTAAACTGAAAAATCTTCAACAGGATTTATTTAGCGTTAACTTTGATTTTGTGTGCTAGTTCAATGACTCTGGTTTGCTTGCCATTTTTCTCTGGATTTCTGCAGCACGGTCAGCCGGCATCAATGAAAGCCAGTATGCAACCATTGAACTTGTGTTGTTTGCCCTGGCGGTTTCTTCAACCTTGCGCAAAATGTCAATGACCATCTGATCATCCATTGCTACAAGGATGTTTACTGCATTCTGCGGAGCCATGCCTGTAAGATTTTGAGAAATCTGCTCTATATTTACGTTTCTGTCGTCATATTTTTTTACAGCATCGTTAAAAGTTTTTTCCCTTTCTTCCTGAGTTTTTACGCGTTCGCTCAGTTCCAGGGCAATCTGCTGATTCTGTTGCTCAAGTGCGGCAATGTCCTTTTCACGTTTGTCAAGTTCCTGCCTGAAAATTTCCAAGGATTCGCGCTGTTTGTCCAGCCTGTCCTGGTCTAAATCTGCAGTCAAAGGATTGGATGAGGTGGAAGTTAGTGAAGTCTGCGGCTCTTTTCCAAGAAATTTATATAAAGGTGCAAATGATTTTTTTAAATGCAGAACCCCAAGATAGTCGAACCAGACAAGTCCGCCAAGAGCAAGAATCACTATCAAAAATAAAAGAACTATTGACTTACCGATGACAGAACCTTTTGCCACTTTTCCCACCTTAATCAGTTTAAAGACAAATCAGTTGATTTTTTTTGCCTGAAAGTCAAGCTTTCTGCGGCAAGGATTGTAAGGGCTGGCGAAGCCAGTTCGTAAGCAGCTTTGCTGCGTCGAATGAAGCGGAAGCGGAACCCTGAAAAGCCTGGTGGGGCTGTCTACCAAGTTCTGTCATGCTGAATTTATTTCAGCATCTACACTGGATATAACGTAGAGATTCCGAAATAAATTCGAAAAATAACACTATGACTTTACTTTTAGGACAGCCCCAGCCGCCCAAAAAACTAAAAAGAAAAATCAGGCTAATTGATATTATATCATAATTTAAGTGTACGCAAGAAGATAAAAGCTGTTCTTAAAAAAACAATTGAAAATCAACAGAAATTTCATTAAGATTATTCCAATAAAACCCAAAAAAAACAGGAAACAAACGGATATGCTAAACATTAACAATCATGCGGCAAAAGTAAAACATGACATTCTTGTCCGCATTGCAAAACTGCAGTTCGCCGGCAACCTTGAAGAAGGTGTTCATTTTATTCCGCGCGAAATCATTCCAAAAAAACAGCAGTCAATCCGCTGCTGCATCTACCGCGACAGGGAAATCATCAGGATGCGCGTTCTTGCACGAATGGGCTGGTCCATTGAAGATGTAGAAGATGACTGTAAGCTGGCAGATTATGCAAAAAAAGCTCTTGAACGCGAAAAGCCTACATGGCCTATGCTTACTGTTCTTCACGAAGCATGTAACGCATGTGTAACAAGCCATTATATGGTTACAAATGCATGTCAGGGTTGTTTTGCCCGTCCATGTCAGGAAAACTGTCCGCGTAAAGCTATTACTGTGGATCGCCATGCAAAAATTGACGAAACCCTCTGCGTAAACTGCGGTCTTTGTATGAAGAACTGTCCTTACCACGCAATCATAAAAATTCCTGTACCTTGCGAAGCTGCTTGCCCTGTAGGTGCAATTTCAAAAGATGAAAGCGGTCATGAACGCATTGACTACAGCAAGTGTATTTTCTGTGGCAACTGTATGAGGGAATGTCCGTTCGGTGCCATGATGGATAAAAGCCAGCTCGTTGACGTTATCCGCCACATTATGGAAAAAAAGCGCAAGGTTGTTGCAATGTATGCTCCGGCAATTGCAAGCCAGTTTAAAGCTGTTCCAGGTCAGTTTGAAAATGCATTGAAAAACGCAGGATTTGATTCTGTCTGGGAAGTTGCCGTTGGTGCTGATATCTGTGCGGACAAAGAAGCAAAAGAATTTGAAGAACGCATGGAAAAAGGTGACAAAATGATGACCACAAGCTGCTGTTCTGCTTATGTACGTGCTGTTCAGCTTCATGTTCCTGAATTGAAGGAATGTGTAAGTGAAACACGCAGTCCAATGCATTATACGGCAGAACTTGCAAAAAAAGCAGATCCTGACTGTATAACGGTTTTCATTGGGCCTTGTCTTGCAAAACGCCGCGAAGGTCTGGAAGACGATCTTGTTGACTATGTTCTTTCAATGGAAGAAATTTCTGCATTATTCGATGCAAAAGAAATTGACGTAACTGCACAGGATATTGGTAGCGAAGTTATGATTCCTACTTCAAGCGGAAGAAATTTTGCAAAATCTGGCGGAGTTCTTGAAGCTGTAAAAATCAGACTGAAGGATACTTCTATCTTGAAGCCTGCAGTAATCAATGGACTGAATAAAGCTGGTATGGCAAAATTAAAGACATTCGGCATGATGAACAGTGGAAAAATTCCGCTTAAGCCTGATACACCAAACCTGATTGAAGTTATGGCCTGTGAAGGTGGCTGTATTTCAGGTCCTTCTGTTATTGCAAATGGTCCTTCGGCTGAAGCCCAGCTGGACAAATATGTAAAAGCAGGGGCACAGGATATCATAAATGCAGAACAGATAAAGCAGGAAACATCTGAATAAAAACTATTTTTGTTTTACTGCTGATAAGCCCCGTTAAGAACGCGGGGATAAAGTTCCGCTCAGAGAAAATCTGCCAAAAGCCCTGTTTCTGATATTCAACTAATTCAGGAACGGGGCTTTTTTTATTCAGGGGTTAATACAACCCCTGAAAACGAGCGAGTCAAGGCCTTGAGCGAAGCGTGCCTTGACCGGTCGTATTTTGCCTTCAGTTTATTTTTATACTTGTCCAGGCGCTTTGACATACGTTTTGGATGGCATATTGCCTGACGTTTTGCCAGAGTGCCTGTTCTGATTGCCGAGTTGACTTCCCTGTCTGAAATAAAACAGGTGAAAAAATCTTCTTTCATATTTCATTTTTTTTGTCTATAATTCAAACAGGCGGACTTACAGAAAAATCTTCAGCATACTTTCGCAGGTTTACTTTTGTTGTGCGCAGCGTCGTGCGTGGATTTTTTTTAGATTTTCGTCTGCTGGTGGAGGAATGTAATTGATTCGCTATATTGTAAAAATGTTCAAAGCCCTGAATGCAAATGCAAATCCAGGTGAAATTGCACACGCATTCAGCATTGCCCTTATGCTTGGTTTTCTGCCAAAAAACAACCTTCTTTGGTATCTGCTTTTTATTTTTTTTCTGTTTGTCAGAATCAATAAGGGAGTTTTTTTTATCCTTACTCTTATGTTTTCGTTTCTGGCTACCCTGCTAGACCCCGTGTTCAATACAATCGGCTATAAAATATTGACTTTGCCGGCGCTGGAAGGATTTTTCAGCACTCTGCTTGAAATTCCCATCGTCGGCTTTACAAGGTTCAACAATACAATTGTGATGGGAAGCTTTGCAGCATCTATTGTGCTTTACATACCTGCATACATTCTTGGCAGGCTGTTTGTAAAACTGTGGCGCACAACACTTGCCCCAAAAATCCGCAAAAATCCAGTTATGAAAGCTTTTTACAAACTGCCGATTGTCGGTAAAATCAAAAATGTAGTTTCAGGAGAGTAAAAAATGGCTGAAAATAAAAAAACAAAGACGAAAAAGCCTGAAAAAGCAAAAAAAGCACCAAAACTCATTTCCGCAAAAAAACTGCCGGGAATTCTAAAAAAAAGATATTCAGAAAAAAATTTTAACAAAAAAATTCTGAAAAAAATCTACATAGCTGATGACAAAAAATTTCTTGCAGAATTTTTCAAATCAGATGAAAAAGGTATGCTTTCAGTTCCTAAGGAACAGCAGATTCCAGCTGCAGATTTTCAACGCCTGAAATTGATTGGAAATGAAATAAAAAAACAGAAAGGAATAATAAATTTTGTTCCGTTTGCAGCTGTCCTCATTTTCTGCAGCGTAATTGCACTGACAGTAACGATTTTCAAAAACAAGGTTGTAAAATATGGACTTACAACTGCCATGGAAAACATTTTTGAAGCAAAAACAGACATTTCCAATGTTGATTTGAAAATTCTGTCATCGTCCCTGAAAATTTCAGGTCTGCAGCAGGCTTCAAATGACGAGCCGATGAAAAATCTGTTTGAAATAAAAAACATTACCGTTGACTTTAATCTTACCCAGCTTCTGCGCGGAAAATTTGATGCACAGGAAATTTCAGTTACTGAACTTGCCTTTGGAACTGACAGAAAAACAGACGGAACACTTCCGCTGAAAATCAAAAAATCTTCTAAAAAAACTGCATCCAAATCCAATGAAAAATCAAAAAAAACAGTTGAAGCTGTAAAGAAAAATCTTGCTGCCGTTTTTGCAGATTACAACCCGCAGGCAATCATTTCAAACATGGAAAATAACCTGAAGTCGCCACAGCTTGCAAAAAAAATTCAAGATGAAGCAGAATCTTTGGGTTCAAAATGGAAAGGAAAGCCTGGCGAACTGAAATCTGAAGTGGACTCCTTAAACTCTCAGGTTCAAGCACTTGCAGAAAAAGACTGGAAAAAGGTTTCAAATCCTGAAGAACTCATGAAAGCCTTAACAGAAATTCAGGATGCAATAGAAAATACCAAAAAGTTAAAGTCATCTGTAGAATCTTCTGCCAAAGAAATGTCAGCTGACACAAAAAAAGTAAAGGAACTTTCAGTTTCATTGAATGATGCCATAAAAAATGATAAGGCGCTCATTCAAAAAGAGCTGGACAAATTTACGTCTTTTTCAATGGATACGGTAAAAGAATTGATGTCACAGTCACTTACAGCAGCAGGCTACAGCATTTTTGGAAAATATTATCAATACGTGGAAAAAGGAATTTCCATTGCTGAAAAATTTGCAAACGAGCCAAAGGACAGCAAGGTTAAAAAAGCAAAAAAAGCTGCATCTGAGCGGAAAAGAATGAAAGGTCAGGACATTTACTATAAAAAAGACACAGTTCCTGCCCTGCTTATAGAAAAAATTGCAGCTTCTGGAACAGGATTCTCTGCTACTGCAAAAGAAATTTCAAATGATCCTGACAAGCGTGGAAAGCCAGCAGTTTTTGACGGAATGCTGACAGTTGCAAAGCAAAAGCATGCTTTTGACGGAATCATAGACGGCAGATCAAATTCTGAAAATCCGCTGGTTACTGCAAACTATTCAGGCTCAAATTTTCCGGTAAAAGAAAATCTTGAAGTCCTGAGCCTTAACGGCAATGCCGGAATTTCCATGAAAGTTTCTGCAGATTTAGACAAATCTTTTGCAGCAAAAGGAACGGTAAAACTTTCATCGCTTGCACTTGGAGCAAATGCCTTTGAACCGGAACTTGCATACAAAGTTTACACACAGGCACTTTCAACGATTTCTGCAATGCAGATTGAATTTTCTGCTGAAAAAGACAGCAGCGGAGACCTTGAGTTGAAAATTTCAACTGATGCAGATAAGCAGCTTGCAAATGCAATGAAAAACATTCTTACAACGCAGATGGCTTCCATAAAGGCAGATGCACAGTCTCAAATTACCAGGCTTCTCAATGAAAAAACAGGAAGTGCTTCCGGGGCAATTGCAGATTATATGGACATTGAAAAACTCATGTCTGGCCAGACAAAAGCTGTTGACCTTATAAACCAGAAGCTTGAAGCAAAACAGAAGGAAATTTCTGCTCAGCTAAAATCTAAGATGGAAGATGCCGTAAAAAGCAAAACCCAGAATGCAGCTGACAAACTGCTCAAAAAACTTTTTTAGAAAGATTTAAATATCAGGAAAAGGCTCTGAATGATAATGACAAACACTCGGGGCTTTTTTTTTGATGATATAGTTTAGGATTGGAGACTAAGATGCCTGAAGTAACAGCAGTATGCCTAAGTACAACAATTCAGAGGACTTTGACTTTTTCAGAAGTGAAGATTGACCATGTAAACCGCTCTCAGCATTACGTTGCAAATGCCTCTGGCAAGGCTGTAAATACTGCAAGAGTCCTGAATCAGCTGGAAAAAGATTTCTGTCAGGTTGTGTGCCCCATTGGAGTAAACAACAAAGAACTTTTTTTTCAATTGAAAGAAAAAGAGCCGTATAAAATTATTACAGTAGAAATTCCTGGAAATACAAGGGAATGCTGGACATTGCTCGACAGAAAAAACTCTACTACAACCGAAGTGATTGCCGGGGAGCCTGCAATACAGGCAGATATGTCAGAATATACGCTGCAGTTAATGCAAAAGATTGAGGAAAGTCTTGAACAGACAAATGCCTTGCTCCTTGCAGGAAGCAGACCTGAAATCTGGCCGAAAGATTTGGCAGCCAGGATTTGTGCGCTTGCTTCAAAAATGGGAAAAACTGTTATGTGTGATTTTTGGGGAGATGATTTAACAGAAACATTGCAGCTATGTACCCCTGAAATTGTAAAAATAAATGAAGAAGAGTTCTGCAGAACTTTTGGCTATGCCTTTCCGCAGCCTGAAGAAGACCTTTCTCAGCTGATTGCACAGCAAAGCCTGAAATTTGGCAATATTTTTGTAATTACAAGAGGAAAGGACACAACTTTTGCAGCAGATAACGGAAAAATTTACAAAGCAGCTATAATGCAGGTAAAACCTGTAAATACAACAGGCTGCGGAGATTCTTTTTCGGCAGGTTTTCTATACAGCTATATGAAAGATAAAAACATGGAAAAAGCCCTTCAACAGGGAACAGAATGTGCTGCAAAAAATGCTGAAAATGAACTGCCTGGCTCAATCTGCTGAACAAAGGAAAACATAGCAAAAAAGCACTTGAAATGAAAACAAATATTGTGTATTATTAAAAAATACCGCCAGGATGGTGGAATTGGTAGACACAAGGGACTTAAAATCCCTCGGCAATTCAAACGGCCGTGCCGGTTCGATTCCGGTTCCTGGCAAAGCCTGATTTTCTGTTTACAGAGAGTCAGGCTTTTTTTATGTCTGCAAAATAGTTTACTTAGCCTGAAATTCGAGTGTTCTAAATTAACCGTAATCTGAAAAAGTTTTGATAAAAGTCCAGATTGCAGTTTATCATATATGCAGCAATGCTATAGAAAGAACTTTGAAATAAGAAAGACATACATCAGATTTCCTTTAAGGCTCTTGAAAAATATGCTGGTTAAGTTGTAAAATTTTCATACATAAGCGTAACTCTTTTTGATTTTTTTTGGTAATTAAAATTTTAAAGATTTACGCTTTTTTTTGTAAATTCCCAACTAAACTTGAAATTCAGACGAAATAAAGTCAAAAAATCGGCAAATATTTTTTACATAACCGGCACTATGAGAAGTTCGCTGACGGAACTGTAAAGGATATTGAGGATGAGATTCCGTTTGAGGTGCCTGAGGGATGGGCGTGGTGTAAAATGAAGGAAATCTTGGATATATCTTCTGCAAAACGAGTTCTACAGGAAGATTGGAAAGATTCTGGGATTCCTTTTTATAGAGCCAGAGAAATTGCACAATTATCCAATGGCGAAATTGTAAAAGATGATTTATTCATTACAAACGAATTATACGAGTCCTTAAAAGAAAATTATGGAGTACCTAAGCCGGAAGATTTAATGGTTTCTGCAGTTGGAACCATTGGCAAAACATACATTGTAAAAGAAACCGATTGTTTTTATTACAAAGATGCCAGTGTATTAAGATTTGCAAAGCGTTTACATGATATAAATTCTTCATTTCTGAAATTATGGATAGAAAGCGATTTCATTCAAGCGCAAATGTATGCTCATTCAAACGGAACGACTGTAGATACAATTACAATTTCAACAGCCCAAGAATATTATTTCCCTTTACCTCCAATAAATGAGCAGGCTCTTATAGTTAATGAAATTGAACGATTATTTGTTTTAATCAATAGGATTGAAAGCGACAAAATAGACCTGCAAACAGCCATCAAGCAAGCCAAATCCAAAATCCTCGACTTAGCTATCCACGGTAAACTCGTCCCACAAGATTCTTCTGATGAACCAGCATCCGTTCTGCTTGAAAAAATCCGTGCAGAAAAAGAAGCAAAAATCAAGGCTGGTGAACTCAAGAGAGATAAGAATGACTCATACATTTACAAAAACACCACTCATAATTAAAAATTACAAGAACATCGTAACACGAAAAAGCAATTTTTTTCACTATGATAGAGTGGCAATCCTTAAAAATCTCTGTTTCGGGTAAAAAAAAGCACACAACAAAGGGCGTTGCGGGGAATGTGTCCCCGCTGGGTGGGTAGCGGGCAACGAAGTGCACGCGCAGGGAGGGGCTCCTCCCTACAGAATTAAAATTTATGTCTGGCTAAAAAGATTGGAAATTTCTGTCCGCCACTGAGGAACGGAGTCGCTTCTTTCCCACTCGACAATTTTCTGGATTTTAAAATGACGAGTGTCGCGAATGTCTGGAAAATATAGTACGGCAAAACGCCCCTGCCCTATATATGTGAATTTTTCGTTTTCTTTGAGGGTTATGTCCTTGCCGGCTTGATTCCAAGCGCAGTCAAAATGAACTGGCTCGCCTGTAGTCTTGTCTGAAAGTGAGGACGTCAAATCTTCTATAACTTTTGAACATATCGGACAAACTGACTGCTTTTCCCGAAAGTCACGGATAGCCTTTTCCTTGTTCAGTAAATCTTCATGAGTTTCCCTGGGAACCATTTTTTGAGGTCCTGAATGAACCTGCATTGCACTGCCATTTTTATTCGAAGTACGATTTTTTTCATTCCAGGTTTTATGACTGCTGTGGCCGCGCCGTCTGTTTCTGTCCATAAATAAAGCTCCTTTTTCAAGCCAGAAATTCCCTTTTACCTATGGATGAATCTCTGAACTGAATTGTCAACCAAACGATTGCTTATTACCTGTGCAATCCGCTGAATAGCACTGTCCATGTATCCGTTGTCATGGATTTTTCTACGCAGTTCAAGAACTCTTGCAGAAGCGATTGTTTCGCCTGCCTGTACAGAAGATTTTTTTATATCAGTCTTTACCATATTAAAGCCCCAAAAAAGCATTTTCAATGTGATAAACACTGGGAAAGCCCGGCATGTCAACTACAATCACATCGAATCTAATAATCCTGTCATTATATTTTCGATTGTTTGCAATAAAACATTTAGCCGTTTCCGAAATTCTTTTCTGTTTTCTTTTGTCAAGCACATGTGCCAGAAGTTCAGCATTGCCACAAGGCAAAGTTTTTACTTCAACAAAGACAAGAATGTTGTCTTTTTCAGCTATTATATCAATTTCTCCGCGTTTTGTCCGCCAGTTGCGTTCTAAAACAGAAAATCCATGTTCTGTTAGAAATTTTGCACAGCGGTCTTCGCCGTTTTTTCCTATAGTTTTTTTGTCAGCAGAAGCAAGCATTTTGCTAAAAATTTCCAAAATTTAAAAATTTCTTTGGGCAAAAACTGATGCCAGAAAGTATTTCTGCATATTTCAGAGTTCTTCAAGTTCTTCGAGTTCTTCTAACTCTTCAAGTTCTTCAACTACTGGAGAATTTGCAGAACCAGAACTTCTGTTTTTAGCAAAAAGTTCTTCGTCATTTTTAAGTTCATGACCGTAAGTCAAAAGAAACGGAACCTGCCATCGCTGAAGGGCCTTTACATGATACTGTTTTACAGATTTTCCTTCCGCAAGGAACATATTTTTTCCATCCTCAAAAAACACAGGAGTTGAAAAACGGATGCCTTCCTTTATGTCAGATGGATCAAGTTTTATAAAATTTTTCATTTTCGTCCTCGATTTCAGCAACAAATGCGAAAATTTTAGCCATTGCTTCCCATGTCTGCTCAGGAATAAAACTGCCTATTTCCTGAACTGACAGAACATTGGCAAGATTTTCATCATGCACTACAGGAATTTTATTTTCCTGGGCAATTTCCAGAATGCGCCGTGCAAGTTCACCTTTACCAGAAGCACAGATAAAAGGAGCCGGTGCATTTTCAGGATAACGCAGTGCAACAGCTTTTTTTTCGTTTTTCATACAGAACCTTCTGCAAAACTTACAGGCGTATTTTCTGTAAAAAATGGAGAACCTTCATTTTCAATCCAGCTTACATTTACAGATTCACCTTTTGAAAAAACATCTTCAAGCCTGGCCTTAATCTTTTGAATTTTAAAAGAATCAAGCGGCTTTATGGAAAAAAGCACGTCGGTTATGCGCCTGTCTTTATGAAAGTATAGCACAAACAAATACTGATGTCCTTTGATATCTGCACAAATAATCATTTTTTTTACACTTTGCTTCTGCGGCTCCATAAAAATCCTGATTATGCCTTGTCCAGAACTGCCGTTTTGTAAGGTAAAAGTACAAGGCAAAACAATCCAATGCAGGCTGTTGTCAAAAGTTTCGCTGAGGTGATTGAAAAGCGGAAGAAGGCTGAAATTATGAGTTTGTTTATAAAGTGTTGAATTCAAATCGAAAACCTGTTTTTTATATGAAGCATAAATTGATTCAAGAGATGGAGCGATTGCAGAAGAAGTGGATTTTTTTTCAGATATGTCAGAAAAAATTTTCAAGTCAGCATACGCAGATTTATTTTTTTGGGAATGAGCTGAACTTTTTCCGCCGTCAGAATGTGATTTTTCGGGATTGCCATCATTATGCGGATTTTCATGATTTCCAGAATTTTCATGATTTCCAGAATCTGTAGAAGAATGGTGTTTTTTTTCAGAATTATTTTCGCAATCATATTCAGAATGACCGTCTATTTCATCAAGAATTGTTTCTATCAGATTTTCAGAAACTTCAATTCCTTTTTTTTCAAAAAGCAGGGCTGATTCAGCAACCAGAGTTTCTCTGCCTGGAAATTTCATGGCCATGGCACGAATTTTTGCAAGCAGTTTAAAATCAAGCCTTGCACCAAGCTGCTGCAGCTGTTGAAAAATTTTCAGCGTAAGCAAATCAGGAACAAGACCTATATTTGTAAAAAAAGATGAAAGTTCAGAATCAGATAGCGGAGCAAACAGCCCGCCTTGAACATCTGCAGTCAAATTTTTTATGGAAAAACCGTTTTTTTGCAGGGCATTTTCCAAAACCAGCTCCAGATTTCCGTCTTTTACAAAAAGCTGAGCCTTGAATACACTGCCAATTTCTAATTGTTTTTGGGAAGATGCCAGAACTTTATGTCCGGCAAAGGAAATAATAAACCTTCCGTCAGGATTCTTTGCCAGAACCCTGACGGAAACTAAACTGCCCTCGTGCAGTTTAGACGCTAAGCCTGAAAAGCCGGGGGCAGATGCGGAATGTATGTATATACCTGAGGTATTCATACTTGCTGCAGCCTGAAAAAGTTTCAGACTGCATGAAAATTATTTTTTAGCGGCTGCTTTTGCAGCTTCATGTTCTGCAACAGCAGCAGCATGAACAGCTTCTTCTTTTGCAGCAGCATTTGCAGCAGCAGCAGCGTTACGGGCAGCCAAAGCCTGAGCAATTTTGCCACCAACCAGTTCCTTAACTTTAGCACCTTTACCAACTTTATCGCGGAGGTAGTAAAGTTTAGCACGGCGAACTTTACCTGCATGAACAATTTCAACCTGCATAATGCGTGGTGAGTTCATTGGGAATACACGTTCTACACCAACTCCGTAAGAGTTCTTGCGAACTGTAAAAGTCTGTCCAATACCGCTGTTCTTAATGCAAAGAACGATTCCTTCATAAATCTGAATACGTTCTGTTTTGCCTTCAACAATCTTAAAGTGAACCTTTACTGTATCACCAACATTGAATTTCTGAGCACCAGCACGTTTCTGCTGCTCTTCAATTGTCTTTATAAGATCCATAATTATCTCCATTAGATTTGATACCAGATCAGAAATCTTTCTTAGGCTTTCTGCGTTTTTTGCAATGCTTCAAAGAAACCTGCTCTGTTATTTCCTCAATCATCTTTTCAGCTTCTGCAGTCAGAAGTCCAGTTCTTTGCGCAGCCCAAATCATGTCAGGCCGATTTGCAAGAGTTTTTTCCAGACTCTTTTTCAGACGCCACTTCCGAATATTTTCATGGTTCCCTGAAGTCAACACATCAGGTACTTCAAGTCCTTTGTACACAGGCGGTCTGGTGTACTGGGGATATTCCAAAAGTCCGCCGGAATAACTCTCCTCTTCCAAGGATTCACTTGAAATTACACCGTCAATCAACCGATACACAGTATCAATGATTACCGTTGCAGAAACTTCTCCGCTGGACATGACATAATCTCCAATAGAGATTTCATCGTCAACGTAAGAATCAATAATCCGCTGGTCGATACCTTCGTACCTTCCGCAGATAATTACAAGTTCGTCTTTCCGACTAAGCTCCTGCGCTTTTTTCTGGGTAAAAGGCTTTCCACCAGGCGTTACATAAATAACGTGCTTACGCAAGGCCTTTACACTATCAAGCGCTTTGCCAAGAGGCTCCGGCATAATAAGCTGCCCGGCGCCACCACCATACGGACTGTCATCACATGTTCGGTGCTTATCAAAGGCAAAATCCCTGATATTCACCAGATCGTAGGCAATAATTCCCTTTTCAACCGCTTTCGCCATGATTGAGGTTTCAAAATAAGCGCGCGGAATCTCAGGAAACAAGGTCAGCACAGTAAATTTCATGGACTTACTCCAGAATCCAGAGGTGCATCAACACAATCTCTTGATTTTCAACATTGATTTTTCCCAAATACTCTTTTCTAAAGGGAATCAAAACAACTCTGGGCTTGCCAGATACGTCAAACCGAATGTCTTCTGCCAAAAGATTGCAGTTCTCGGAGAGAGAAACTTCAAGCAAGTAACCACCTCCGCCTTCCAATACGTCTGTGACTGTCCCCACTTTTTCAGCAGGTGCAGATTCTTCTGCCAATCCGTCTATGTTCTCTCCATAATAAATCAAAGAACATTGCTTCAAATCTTCGATGTACCATTCATCCTCGTCAAGAGGTGCAGCACATTCGCGGGGAACAACAATTTCCCATCCGTTGTACTTTCGTACTTCTTCAGGAGAATTAATTCCCTCTAATTTCATATATAAGGTACTGCCTGCCGCTTCTGCATATTCAACCTTGCAGACTTTCAGGGCATTGCCGCGCCTTAAAGTAACTTCCTTCAGAACCTCAATATGGGCATACTCGCCAGAAGTACTTTCAACTTTAAATTCCCCCGTAACACCATGAGAGCCACGGACGAAGCCAACAATCATCTGTTCAAGCACATTTCCGTCCTAGTCTAAAATTTCCAGACTGTAACGTCTGCCGTCTTTTACGGCCGATGCACTCAAAACAGTGCGTAAAGCCTTCGCAATTCTGCCGTACTTACCTATTACTTTTCCAATATCACCGTCAGCAACTTTGAGCTGTAAAACAGTTCCCCTGTCGCCTTCAGTTTCTGTTACTGAAACAGCACCGGGATCATCGACCAATGATTTTGCGATATATTCAATCAGGTCTTTTTCCATCTAGCCGCTCCTGTAGCTTACTTTGATACTTTCTTAAGTAATTTAGAAACAATAGCTGTAGGCTGTGCACCAACACTGAGCCAGTACTTAGCACGTTCTACGTTAATAGAAACCTGGTTTTCTTTTTCAATCGGGCGGTATGTTCCCAATTCTTCTACACAGGCACCATCACGAGGTTTTGCTGAATCCTGTACAACAACGCGATAGTAAGGCTGTTTCTGAGTACCAAACTTCTTAAGTCTGATTTTTACCACTTGGTTACCTCCAAAGAACTCGAACGGAATGGCGTCAAGTCCTAATATATATTAATCTACACAATACAGTGTAAGTTCAGAATATACCGTAAATTAAATATTTAGTCAAAGCGTTAGGAACTGCATTCAGAAAAAAATCAGCATTTTTTGAATTTATTTGTGAAAAAATACTAGCTTTTCGCTGGAGCTTCATCCTATTCTGTTCATCCAAAATGCCGGCAATTTTTCCTGAAGGCTCGTGGGCTCAAGCCTGTTTTTTTGCGAAAAGCGTCCCCAAAATAATTGCCATCGTTGAAACCACACGTTGTTGCAATCTGCGTAACAGAACAGCTGCATGCCTGAAGCATTTTTATGGCATGCTGAATTCTTACATTCGTAAGGTATTCCTTAAAACTATAGCCTGTAATTTCATGAAATTTCCTTGAAAAATAAGTTTCACTCATTCCGGCAATTGAAGCAGCCTGCTTAAGACTTATATCTGAACTGTAATTTTCAAATATAAACTTTGCGCTAGACTGAATTTTGTCAGTAACCTCGTCAATCAACTGTTCTCTGCCAGAAGAATCGCAAATGACAGCCAGGCGAATGACAGCCATAAAAATCTGCAAAATCAGCACCTTTATCTGAATTTTTTCAAGTCCAGAAGTTCTTTCAACATTCACCCCAGAATTCAACTCCGAATTTTCACTTTCCATAGCAAAAGAATTAAAACAGACCAGTAGTTTTTCAAACAACCCTTCAACTTCAACCCGATTGGAACCTTCAAAATGAATCTTATTTAATGGAAGGTTTTTATCAAGAAAGTCATGGGAAATACTTTGATCAAGAGAATAAGCAAATTCCTGCGTAAAGCTGAAAGTAACCCTATCCACACGAACATCCTTTTCATACTGAGAACGGTGCAGCATGCCTTCAGGCAGTATAATCAAATCGCCAGGATTACAATTAAAAAGCCTGTGTTCCACAAACATCTTGCAGCTGCCGTCTACTATGTAAAAAAGTTCATAATATGGGTGATAATGTGGCTGAGACATTGAAATGCTCTGCGAATGTCTGTCAATCAGGAAAGTTTCCACACGGTCCCGGTAAATTCCATTTTTCTGAAAATCAAACAGGCTTTGCATTCATTCCTCCCGCAAAAAACATAATCATAAAATATCTGTAATATACATCAAATTTTCGTAAAAATACAGTATTTTTACATTTTATTTTGGATTATCATGCAGACATATTTTGCAACATCAAAGCAGGAGAAAAAAAATGAAAGCCCAGCTATCAGCAGATGACCAGAAATTCCGAGAATTTTCGCTGAACGCAAACATGTTCCGCGTTATTCTGCATGTATGCATTCCATTAGCCTTGTACCAGAGCCTGACCCAGCTTTTCAAAGTCTTTGACACAATGATTGCCGCCCATATAAGCCCCATGGCAATTTCTTCAGTTGCCTACATCGGCCAGATTCAAATCATGCTTTCAGCACTTGGAGGAGGTCTTGCCGTCGGAGCAAGCATAAAAGTAAGCGAAGCCTACGGAGCCGGCAATTATGAGCTTGTCCGCCGAAGAGTTTCAACAATGGTTGCCCTTTGTGCGTGCATTGCAGGAACAATTCTTGTTTTTCTGCTGCCATCTGCAACAGTCTTTCTGCAATTCATGAAAACTCCGCAGGAATTCATTCAAATAGGAAGCACGTATTTTCGCATTGAACTGATTGCCCTTGCAGTAACTTTTTTTGGCAACATTTACATCGCAATCGAAAGAGCCAGAGGAAACTCAAAACGCATTTTATACCTGAACATGACAATCGTAATTTCAAAGCTTGTACTTACAGCCGTTTTTGTCTACGTTTTTAACTTCGGCATAAATTCAATTGCAACAGCAACCTTAATTTCACAACTGATTGTACTCGGAGCAGCCGTCATCAACATGAGCAAAAAAGACAACCTTTTCAGTTTTTCACTCAAGGCAATTTCTTTTAAATCAGAAATAGTAAAACCCATGCTCAAACTCAGTTTCCCCGTAATCATTGAAAAAATGGCATTTGCCATGGGCAAAGTCATTGTAAATGCCATGTGCACAACCTACGGCCCAAAAACTGTAGGAGCCCTCGGCATCTCAAACAACATCGGCGGAATAACCACAATGCCGCAAAACGGTTTTCAGGAAGGTGGAAGTGCCGTAATCAGCCAGAACCGTGGAGCCGGCAAACTTGACAGAACCCTGCAGGCCTTTTACTGCGAACTTTTGTGCAACTTAATCCTCGGCATAACATTAATGAGCGCCTCTCTTGCCGCATTGGAATTTCTGTCCAGATTTTTTGCAGGCAAAGACTTTGAATTCCAGCAGATGATAAAAGGAATTTACATCTACGAATCCTGGGGCGCCATTCCACTTGGCATAAACGCAGCAGTTCTTTCACTTATGTACGGTTTTGGCAAAACAAAAGTCACGCTTTTCATGAACTTCTGCCGAATTTTCCTTTTCCGCGTCCCCGTCCTGATTTTACTCCAGAAATACACAAACTTTGGCAGCGAAAGCGCAGGCATCGTCATGGGCGTAAGCAACTTTTTAAGCGGAGTTCTGGCCGTCATCCTCGGAATTTTTACGATTTCAGGCATAAAAAAACAGATAAAGCAGCAGGCATAATTTTTTTCATCAGGGCGTCTGGAGCAGACTACCGTCTGCCCCACCGCGCTTTTCAGGGCTACGCTTTCGCTTCGACCGGGGCTGTCCCAAAGATAAAGTTCAAAATATAGTGTCATTTCTGAATTTATTTTGGAAATCCATACAATATATTTCAACATTACAATGGGTTTTAGACAGCCCCGTTTGCCTGCGGCACCCTTACAATCGCTGACGCATTCTTCATCAACTCAAAAAACAAACCATTGATTTTTACATATTTTGCATTGAATAATACATATTTTTCCAAAATTTTACATTTTTTTTATATAAAACGATGAATTTTCCATAAAATTTTAATTTTTTACATTCTATTATGAAAATTTGCACCTTAGACTTGTGTATATGAATCTTGAAAAACTACAGGCTTTCAAGATGTTTCCAAAACAGTTTTTATTTTCATAGGAGGAATAAATGAAAAAATTATTGACATTCGCTGCTGCTGCCATAATTAGTGCCAGTGTTTTTGCAGCTGGTGGTAAAGAACCCGCAAAGGCTTCAGGCCCTGTAACCTTAAAATGGGCTCTCTGGGACTGGGATTCCACAGCATTTTATAAACCATTAGTAGAAGCCTACGAAGCAAAAAATCCAAATGTAAAGATTGAACCTCTGGACTTAGGTTCAGCTGACTATCAGACAATGCTGAGCATTCAGCTTACAGGTGGAGACGATTCCATTGACGTTGTTGCAATCAAGGACATTCCAGGCTACAACAACCTTCAGAAAGCAGGTCAGCTTGTTGACTTAACCGACTACATCAAGAAAAACGGAATTGATACTTCAAAATATGGCGGAACAACAGAACAGATTACAGTAAACGGTGGACTTTACGGACTGCCTTTCCGTTCAGACTTCTGGGTTGTATTCTATAATAAGGATTTGTTTGACAAGGCAGGTGTTCCTTATCCTACAAATGACATGACACTTGACGAATATGACGCAATTGCCCGCAAAATGACAAGCGGCTCTGGCTCAAAAAAAGTTTACGGTGCACACTACCATACATGGAGAAGTACAATTCAGCTCTTTGGAATTCTTGACGGAAAACACTCAGTAGTTGACGGAACTTATGACTTCCTTGCTCCAACTTACGAAAGAGTTCTGAAAGAACAGAAAGACGGAATCTGCCAGAAATATGCATCTTTGAAAACTACATCAACACATTATTCAGGTGTATTCTACAACAACAGCGTTGCCATGATGAACATGGGTTCATGGTTTATCGGAACATTAATCAGCAAAATCAAAGCAGGCGAAGCTGACTGTAAAAACTGGGGTATTGTAAAATATCCACATCCAGACGGAGTTCCTGCAGGTACAACACTTGGAACAATTACAAGCATTGGCGTAAGCAAAGCATCCAAAAAACAGGAAGCAGCTCTTGACTTCGTAAAATTCGTTGCAAGTGAAGAAGGCGCTGAAATCATTGCAAAAACAGGAACATTCCCTGCAATCAAAACAGAAAATGTTGTAAACATCATTGCTGCAACTCCAGGATTCCCACAGGACAAAAACAGTGCAGAAGCTTTGATTACAACAAAAACATACCTTGAAATGCCTTTGCATGAAAAAGCTGGAGAAATTGAAGTTGTACTCAACCAGCAGCATGACAACATCATGACAGAAAATGCTTCTATTGAAGAAGCTATTGCTGCCATGAACAAAGGCGTAAAAGCCATTCTTGGAAAGTAAAATTTTACAGTTCAGTTTGCGTGCAGTATAAGGCATAAAACGACTGAGTGCTGCATGTAAAGTATTCAGATTTTTAGGGAGGGGCACTGTTACAAGTTGCCCCTTTACCTGTGCTTTTACTTTAAAAATTTAAAAATACAACAGCATTATATGGAAACTAAAAAGAGTGCTGTATGAAAAACATCCTTTTGAGCTTTTTACAGGAATGTTTTAGTTTCAGACTGAGCTTTTTCATTGACTTTTTATGGGAGATATCTGAATGTCCACAGCAATTAAAGAATCTAAACAGGCAAGACACCGTAGAATACAAAACAATCTTGTAGCATACAGCTTCATTGCTCCAAATTTCATTGGCTTTGCAGTATTTACTTTAGGGCCAATTCTTTTTGCTTTTGCACTGACTTTTATGAAATGGAATGGTTCTGGTGCAATAACTTTTGCAGGACTTGCAAACATAAAAAAACTGTTTGCAGACTCCATTTTTCTTGAATCGCTGAAAAATACTATCATATATTGTTTGGGAACCGTTCCTTTAACCATGGCTTTTGCACTTCTGCTTGCAATCGTCCTGAACAAAAAGATTTTCGCGAGAAATTTCTTTAGAACGGTAACTTTTTTTCCGTATGTAGCTTCTCTGGTTGCAGTTGCAGTTGTCTGGAATATGCTTTTCAACCCGGCAAAAGGACCTGTAAATATGCTGCTCAGCCTTGCTGGCATTTCAGAAGACCATCTTCCAGGCTGGGCTGCAGACAGGCACTGGGCCATGTTTACGGTAATTCTTTTCAGTACATGGAAAAACATGGGCTATTACATGATTATTTACCTTGCAGGACTACAGGGTATAAGTCCTTCACTGTATGAAGCAGCCGATTTGGACGGAGCCAGCCGATGGCAGCAGTTCCGCTACATCACAATTCCGCAGCTAAGTTCTACAACATTCTTTGTAGTAATGATGCTTACGATTGACTGTTTCAAGGTTTATGACCAGATTTACATGATTACACAGGGTGGTCCTGGAACTTCAACTTTGGTTCTGGTTTACCACATTTACAATACGGCGTTCATTTCATGGGATTTAGGCTATGCAAGTGCCATTGCCATGGTTTTGTTTCTGCTCGTTCTTTCAGTAACGGTTTTCCAGTTCCGCATGGAAAAAAAAGTTACGCTTAACTAAAAAGAATTTGATTGGGGGAAATAAATGGAAATGACACAAATGACACAAAACAGAACATTTTCTTCTTGCTTTACAAAAAATCTAAAGCCTGGGGTTATCATAAGATTCATTCTTCTTTCTTTGATGGCAGCTGTCATGATTCTGCCTTTTTTATGGATGCTTTCTTCATCACTGAAACTTGACAAGGATGTTTTCACCTTTCCTATACAATGGATTCCAAAAAATCCGCGCTGGATGAATTACAAGGATATATGGACAAAAATTCCAATGGGTCTTTTCGTATTCAATACGGCAAAGCTTACACTGATTGTTACGGTTCTGCAGCTGCTGACTTCAAGCTTTGCAGCCTATGCATTTTCAAAACTGCATTTTAAAGGCCGTGACGCATTGTTTCTAGGCTATATTGCAACAATCGCAATGCCTTGGCAGGTTTACATGGTTCCTCAGTTTATCATGATGAGGAATTTTCACCTGAACAACACACACCTGGCATTGATTACAATCCAGGCATTTACAGCATTCGGTGTATTTTTGATGCGCCAGTTTTACCAGGGTATTCCCGATGAACTTTGCGAAGCAGCCCGCATCGACGGCATGAATGAATATGAAATCTGGTGGAAAATCATGCTTCCGCTGTCAAAACCAGCACTTTCAACGCTGATTATCTACACTTTTGTAAGGACATGGAACGACTTTTTGGGACCTATGATTTATCTTACACGAACAAACCTCAAGACAATTCAAATAGGTCTGAGAATGTTTATTTCCCAGTATTCATCAGAATACGGACTGATTATGGCAGCATCCGTTGTAACCTTAATTCCTGTTTTGATTGTTTTCCTTTCACTGCAGCAGTTCTTTGTACAGGGAATCGCATCAACGGGCTTAAAAAGCTAGTGAAGTGCTGATTAACATTCGAAGCGATTACTCAACAATTACGGCAATTAGCTACATTCAAGTTAACCTAGCAGAAAGCTGATTTACACAAAAAGGCAAATCAGAAAAAAGAAAAAAGGATTTATTATGATTCGTGAAATTTCAGATTCAGAAGCAAAACAGGCTTTGTCAGAAGCCTGTAGCATAGTTGTAAAAAATTTAAATGATTTTGCCGGCAGATGCCAGAATCATTCAAGCGTAAACGGAATTTACCCTGCCTGTGAAAATGTTCAGTGGACATGTGGTTTTTGGCCAGGAGAAATTTGGCTTGCTTTTGAAGCTTTAAAAGCCTGCGGTAAAAATGCAGAGGCTGAGAAATGTCGAAAATCTGGCGAAAAACTTGTTGAAAGCTTTTTGAACAGAATTGAAAATCACATTGAAACAGATCATCATGACATGGGCTTCTTGTATTCACCCTCCTGCGTTTCTGCATGGAAGCTTACAGGCAACAAAGATGCACAAAAAGCCGCATTGCTTGCCGCAGATCAGCTTGCAGCAAGATTTCAGAAAAAAGGAAATTTTATACAGGCATGGGGAAAAATGGGAGAGGCCGGCAACTACCGCTATATAATCGACTGCCTTATGAACACTCCCCTGCTCTACTGGGCAACGCAGCAAACCGGCAATGAAAATTATACAGAAATTGCAAACCTGCACACAAAAACCTGCATGGAAAATTCCATAAGGGCAGACGGCTCAACATTCCATACTTTTTTTATGGACATAAATACAGGTAAACCGTTGCGCGGAGTAACCTGTCAGGGCTATAAAGACGACTCTTTCTGGGCTAGAGGACAAGCCTGGTCAATCTACGGTACTGCGCTGGCTTTCCGCTATACAAAAAATGCTGGATATGTAAAAACTTTCCGCAGATGCCTGGACTTTTATCTTTCAAAACTTCCGCAGGATCTTGTACCGTACTGGGACATGATTTTTACATCGGGAAGTGAACCGAGAGATTCTTCAAGTGCTTCCATTGTAGCCTGCGGACTGCTTGAAATGGCAAACCTGATTGAATCAGAAGATGCAGAACAGGCTGCAGAGTTCAGGAGCCTTGCAAAAAAAATGATTTTCAGCCTTGCAACTTACTATGCCGTAAAAAATTATCCTGAATCAAACGGCATTGTCCTTCATGGAACATACAGCAAAAAAAGTCCATACAATACATGTACGCAAGAAGGTGTTGACGAATGTGTTTCCTGGGGCGACTATTTTTATATGGAAG
The DNA here is from genome assembly GCA_016296655.1 of Treponema sp. Classification (GTDB taxonomy): domain Bacteria; phylum Spirochaetota; class Spirochaetia; order Treponematales; family Treponemataceae; genus Treponema_D. The sequence goes on from JAEDIW010000023.1 coordinate 30,261, forward strand.
CACTTACAAGGCTGACAAATCCAGCATGGGAAATTTACTGGTAAAAGATGAAATTCAACTGAAAAAATTTAATATTTGAGATGGTAAAATTATGAAAACCAAACATTTTTTCTTTAAGGACTGCAATGAACGTGACAGAACAGCAGAATACGTAAAAAAGTATTGCGCAGAAGAACTGGAACATGTCATAAAAACTGCAGACAATGTATGCAACAATATTTTTTCATTTGACTTGCGCTGGGATATGGAAAGAAGTCAAAAACCTGTTGTTTTTAAGGACAAAATCGACTGGCTCAAGCTTCCCGGCGATGATGGAGAATGGATTTTTGCATTTAACCGGCAGAGATTCTGGATTTGTCTTGGACAGGCTTATGCCGTTACAAAAGACGAAAAATACGTAAAAACATTTGTAAATCAACTTGAAAGCTGGACAACCACAATGCAGCGTTCCAAGCCTGAAAATGCTCCTGTCTGGCGGACAATAGAAGCTGGACTTCGCATGGAATACTGGCTTAAGGCATTCTGCTATTTTGAAGATTCCCCATTGATTACTCCAAAAGTAAAGGCTCTTTTTTATGAAAGCATGACCGATCATGCAGAATTCATCATGGGAGTATGGAATAGCTACAACTTGATGAGTAACTGGGGCGAAATGGCCAACCACGGGCTGTTCATTGCAGGTGTAATGCTGCCAGAAACATGGATTGATTTGGAAGGCAAAGAAAGACATTCAAAAAACAAAGAATATATTCAGACTGCACTCGAACGTTTGGAAATGGAAGCAAGAATCCAAATTTACGAAGACGGAACCCAATGGGAACAAAGTCCTATGTATCATAACGAAGTTCTTCACCACTTTCTTGACGTACTCATTCTTGCAAAAAGAAATGAAATAAAAATTGCAGAAGATGTAGAGCAGAAAATTCATCAGATGTGCCGTGCAGATGTCATCTGGCAAAAACCAGACGGTGAAGAAATATGCATGGGCGACAGCGATGCAATTGATGTGCGTGATTTAACCACAAAAGGAGCACTTCTTTTCAAAGACCCTTTCATAAAGGCAAGAGCATACAGGCATTTGGATTTTGAAACAGTTTGGGATGTTGGTGCAGATATGGCAGAAGTTTATGACTCAATTCCTGAGGAAAACTGCACTCATAAAACTTTAGAATGTCTGCCACACAGCGGAAACTATTATTTCAGAAGCAGTCAAAAGCCAGATGCTTTGTTTTTTCATTTCCACTGTGGCACGCTTGGCGCAGGACACGGACATTCAGACCAGCTACATGTAGACCTGTTTGCAAACGGAGAAGACATTCTGGTTGACCCAGGCCGCTACACCTACGTTGACAAAAAGGATCGCTACGATTTTAAAGATTCAACGGCTCATAACACATGCATTGTTGACGGCAAAAATATTTACGACTGCCTCGACAGCTGGGGATGTGATAATCTTGTCCGCTCCCTGAACCGCTCATCATTCAGCAAAAACGGTTTTAGCTATGCAGAAGGGGCTTACCTTAAAGAAAGTCTTCTAGTAAACAGGCGGTGCATATTTATCGAACCTGACATCATCGTTATAAATGATGAATTTTATGCAAAAGAAGGACATTCTTACAAACAGTTCTGGCATTTTGCCCCGCAGATAAAAATCGAGCGGAAAGAACAAGGACACTGGTTCTGTCATGGAAAATCCACGCAGACAGAACTTATTCATATACTTGCCGGAAAAGATGAACCTGACCTGAACCATGATTTCAAAGAAGAAAAAACTTTGGGAAATGTTTCTGCGCATTACAATCAAAAGCAGGAAGCAGAAGTCCTGGAATTTTCATGGCAGGCAAAAGCATTTTCTTCTGCATGGACTGTCATTTCAGTAAATTCCACGAACGGTTCGACTTGCAAATATTCAGAAAATATACAGGCTGTTACAGCACAAAGCGTTCCAGTTCTTTCAAATTTCAAAAACGGCTTTTTTCCAAAAGAAAGCATTGAAGCCATAGAAATTTCAAAAGGCTGCCGCAAATATACCGTAGTCATAGCCCATAAGGAATATGCAAGCCCTACAGACACATTCTGTGCAGGCGGAATTTCATGGCAGCAGCTGAAAGACCAGAACATAAGTCAGGTTATTCCTGGCAACAGAAGTAACAACGGAGTTTTCACAAGCTGGGGAGCTGTAAACGGCAGTCAGGGATGCACAGGATTCGGCCAGATTGTAATTTTTGACAATTCAAAAGACGAAAAGCACATCGGCACAATCCTCGAAGTATAAATAATCCTCTTGTAAAAATTCAAGTTCAGTAATGCCTCTCCTTAAAAGCAGCTTCAGTGCAGCTCAAAGGAGACGGCTAAATTCACAAAGATTCAGACAAAAAAACAAAAATATGGAATTTTTTTCATTTCAGATATATACTTAAAAATCATGAAAAAAATTTTTACGACTGTAAAGGCACAGCTTGTGCTTGTGACAGTTGGCTTTTCACTTTTTTGTACAATACTTTCAGCATGTGTATGCTTTGCATTTGTCCAGAGATATGCCCGGCAAAATCTTATTCAGGCCGCAAATTTTAATCTTCAGCTGATTTCCGGCTTATGCGAAAAAGATGTCATGCTGATAAACAACCTTGCCAGATGGTGCAGTGCAAACCAGCAGATTGCCCAGTGGTTTGAAACCCCCAACAACATGATATTGCGGGTAAAAGCATGGGACAGACTGAAAGAAGAGTTTCAAAATAACAATGCAAATCAGTTCATCCGTCGCCTGGTCATCTGCAATAAAGACCTCACTGCTTTCATACAGGTAGGTTCAAAAACCGTAGACAGCCGCCCCATAACTCAAGAATCTTTGAAAAATTTTTCAAAAATAGATTTAACTCCTGAACATAACTGGAAAAAAATCATTTCAGACCCATTTGCATTTGAAAAAAACTGCTGCGTTCTGCCTGTCATATTGCCGCTTTACGACATTAAAAATCTACAGACCACAGGCAGTGTTTACATTTTTATCGACACAAATTTCATTACAGACCGATTTCAAAATTATTCGCTGTCAAAATATGAATATCCAGAATTGCAAATTGGAGCTAGCCAGTTTGCAATAAAGCCAGATTATCTTTCCAGCGTTCTAAATCACCTTGAAATGAAAGATAAAAAATTTACAGTTGAAGTTTCCATAAAAAACACGGGCATTACATTCACTCAGAATTTAAAAGAAGCGCTTGTGCGCCAGAATAATTTCCTTTTTGCAAAAATAACCATAAGTATCGCTGTAGGAACGGCATTTCTGGCAACCTTACTGAAATTATGGCTTACAAAAATGATTTCCTTTCCTCTTTCCAAAATAAATGCACAGCTCAAAAAAGTTGCCAGTGGAAATTTCGATCCAAACAGAGAAATTGAATGGAACAATGAAATAGGCGATGTTGGCAAAGGGATAAATTCACTCTCCATAAACGTAAAATCACTTATGGAGCATAAAATCAACGATGAAAAAAACAAGCGTCTGCTGGAATACAAAATGCTGCAAAACCAGATAAATCCACACTTTCTGTACAATACGCTCAATGCAATCAAATGGATGGCAACAATCCAGCGTTCTCAGGGAATTGCCGAAATGATAACAGCGCTGGCCCGGCTTTTGAAAAACGTCAGCAAAGCTTCAAATCTTATACCTCTTTCGTACGAACTTGAACTTTTAGACGATTATTTTGTAATTCTGCAATACCGCTACGGCGGAGCAATCTACATGACAAAAGAGATTCCAGATGAAGTAATGCAGAACCTCATACCAAGCTTTACCTTACAGCCACTGCTTGAAAATGCAATTTTCCATGGAATTGAGCCTACAGGACAGGCTGGAAAAATTTCACTTACAGGAACAATTGAAAAACCAGAATCTACAGGCACTGCAGATTCTTCAGAAACCCCATCAGCAAATTCCTGCAAAGACGGAAAAATCAAACTTGTTCTTACAGACAACGGCCGTGGCATGGACGAAGAAACCATTCGGAAAATTTTTACTGAATCAGAATCTTCAGATGGCATGTTCAAGCAGGTAGGTCTACTAAATGTCCACAAGCGCATTCAATACGAATTCGGTTCATCCTATGGACTTTCAATACTTAGTGAACCTGGCAAATACACATCAATTACAATCGAACTGCCACTTATCAAAGCTTAAAAAAAACAGACACGGAGCCTGCAAAATATGATAAAACTTTTGATAGCTGATGACGAACCTCTTGTTCTCGTAGGATTAAAATCCATGATAAACTGGGACGAATTCGGTATTTCAATCTGCGGAACTGCCAGAAACGGTGAGCAGGCACTGGAAATAATCGAAAAAGAGAGGCCTCAGCTTGTCATTGCAGACATTAAAATGCCTTTGAAAAACGGTTTTGAAGTCATGGAAGAATGCAGGCAGAAATTCAATCCGGGACCGCTTTTCATAATCCTTACAAGTTTCGAAGAACGGGAATTTCTTCGCAAGGCCATAACGCTTTCAGCCATTGAATATTTGATAAAAGTTGAGCTTACTCCACAATCACTTTCAGAAGCTGTTTCCAAAGCATTGAAAATTTTAAGCGAACAGAACAGAGACGAAAAAAAATCAAAAGAATCATCAGACGATGCCAAGCCTTTTTACGACAAATTTCTTATAAGATTACTGAACGGACTTTTTGAAAACGAAGATTTTTTCAAAAAACAGAAAGAAGAACTGGAAATTGACTTGCACTGGCCCTACTACCGTGCCTGCTACTGCGAAATGTCAGGAAAAACCGAAGATACCGACAAAAGAACGCAGCTCAGCATTTACAACAGTTCACTTCAAATGGTTCAGGAAACCGTCGGACGTTTCTGCCCATGCCATGCAGTAAGCCTGGATTTGCGGCATTTTGCCCTGATTTTGTGCTTCGACACTCTTGAAAAAGCAAAAAACGATGCAAAACCCGTAATCGAAAGGACAGGGGCTCTAATTCACAACTATTTTTCTGTAACTCTGTCAGCTGCATGCGGTGCAATAACCGACAAAGCCTTTACAATCGGCTCTTCATTCTATTCGGCAAGGGCTGCTTTCAGGCAGAAAAATTCACAGCTTTACACATACTGCAACACTTTTACATGGACAGACCAGAAAAAAGAAAGCATTTTTGATCTTTCAATCTATAAAACAAATTTCGCAAAAGCATTTGAAGAACTGAATACTGAAGCACTAAACGACACCATCAGCCAGATTTCTGACTGCATTGAACTTAAAGCTGACATGGAAATTCAGGCAATGGACTGTGCCTGCATGATTCTGTATATGGCACTTTCATTTCTGCCCGAAGGCGAAGAAATTCTTTCTGAAATTTTTGCAGATGAACAGGACGGTTACAGAAGTCTTTACAGAAAGCGCACAACCCCGCAAATCTTACAATGGCTTGAAAAATTCAGGGCAGGCATTTGCCAGGCGCTTCAAAATAAAAAGCAGAACTATAAAACAGGCCAGATAATAAAAATCCGTCAATACATCGAAGCCAACATAAACAAAAAACTTACCTTGAACGAAACTGCCGGACTTTTTGGGATAAGTCCAAACTATCTTGGACAACAGTTTATGAAACACACAAACTGCTCATTTAATGAATACGTAAACCGCGCAAAAATTGAAGAGGCAAAAAAACTGCTCCGACAAAATGACTTTAAAATTTATGAAATTTCAGACAGATTAGGCTTTGAAAGCTCATTTTATTTCAGCAAGGTATTTAAAAAACAATGCGGCATATCTCCAAGAGACTGGGCAGATTCCATACTGAATAAATAAACTTTCCCCGCCTGCACGCTGCATGGAAATTGATTCCTGTGATTGCTGAACGCAGTCGCCCTCTCCTAAAAAAAAATTGTAAAATTATTAAACTCGAAATCCAGCTATTTAGCAGCAAACCTGCTTAAAAAGGCCTTTGTTCTCTCCAGTTTGGGATTATTTATTACGTCATCGGCTGAACCCTGCTCTACAATCAGGCCATCGTCCATAAAAATTATATGGTCGCTCAAATCCCTGGCAAAAGCCATTTCATGAGTTACAACAACCATGGTCATTTTTTCTTCTGCAAGATACTTTATTACAGAAAGAATTTCCCCTGTAAGTTCAGGATCAAGAGCACTTGTTGGTTCATCAAAAAGCAAAACCTTTGGCCTTAAGGCAAGAGCACGGGCAATGGAAACTCGCTGCTGCTGACCTCCAGAAAGTTCGCAAGGATAGGCATCAGCCTTACTCTGCAATCCCATTTTTTCAAGCAGGGCAAAGGCACGGGCACGAGCATCTTCTTTTGGAAGCTTTAAAACATGAATCTGTGCATCTGTAATATTTTTTAAAACAGAATAATGAGGGAACAGATTGAAATTCTGAAATACAAGCCCAAGCATAAGGTTTATTTCCCTAAGCCCAGCCTTATCGGCATAAACACCGTCTTTTACAAGCGACTTTCCGCAAACTGTAATAGAACCACCAGTCACGTCCGTCAACTGAGTTATGCATCGCAAAAGAGTAGACTTTCCAGAACCTGAAGGACCGATAATGCCAAGAACATTTCCTTCATAAACAGAAAAAGAAATATCCTTTAAAACCTCAAGATTGTTAAAAGATTTTTTTAAATTTTCAACCCTAATTATCTGGGTTTTGCCATTCAAATCTTCATTCTGATTCATAAAAACCATCCGTTAAACCTTACCGGTAATAAGAAAGCTGTTTTTCAATCAGCCTGAAAGCAACAGAAACAGCCCAGTTCATTATAAAGTAAAAAACACCGGCAACAAAAATCGGCATTGTAGAAAAAAGCCGGCTGGAAGTTGTCTGTGCAACATGCAGAAGTTCAGCAACACCAATAACCTGAACAAGAGCAGTATCTTTTACAAGAGTAATTACTTCATTGCCCATTGCAGGAATAATCCGCTTGACAACCTGAGGCAGAATTATCCTGAAAAAAGTCTGAGTCTTTGTATAGCCCAGAACTTTTGCAGCTTCATATTGCCCCTGAGAAATAGATTCAATGCCTCCACGATAAATTTCTGCAAAATAGGCAGCATAATTTATGGAAAGAGCAATTATAGCAGCCGTAAATCTGTCATAAGACAGATGAAAAAGGTGATACGGTGCAAAATAAACAAAAATAAGCTGAAGCATAAGCGGAGTTCCGCGAATTATCAGCATAAAAACATTCGTTATCTGAGAAATAAATATATTTTTTGACATTCTGCCTGCGGCAACAGGAAGACCAAGCGGCAGCGAAAACAGCAATGTCAGGAAAAATACTTCAAGAGAAACCACGCTCCCCTGCAGCATTATCAGAAGCATCTGTAGCATCGGTTCATTTTATCCTTATATCAGTCTTAAAAATACAGATTTTCAAGCAGTGCCAGTACAGCAGCTCAAACCTTCGCTTTTTAAGGAACTCAAAAAAGCAGTTTTTTATCGCCAAATTATGACATCTAAAGAAACTCAGAATGTAGCTAATTATCAGTAAGTAAATGACTTACGGCAATTTGACGGGAAGTGCTGACTAATCGCTTCAAGTGTTAATCAGCACTTCCCTAAAAAACTTAGAAAAATTAACTTATTTACCGATTGCAGAAATGTCTTTTCCGAACCACTTTGTAGAAATTGCAGTAGCAGTTCCGTCTTTCTGCATTTCTTCAAGAATTGACTGAACTTTGTCGCGCAATTTTACATCGCTTTTGCGGAATCCAATACCGTAAGCTTCTGTTGCAAGAGGTTCTTCTACAACTGTAAAAGGCTTTTTAGTTGTCGTAATGCTGTAATTTGCAACAATGCTGTCCATTACAACACCATCAACCTGACCAATTTCAAGGTCATTCAATGCCATAAGGTTGTCCTTAAACATTACAATGCTTTTTACAGAAGCCTTAAAAGCTGGAGAATCTTCAACAGCTTCCTGAGCACTTGAACCGCTCTGCAAACCAATTTTTTTACCTGCAAGGTCACTGAGTTTTGTAATTCCAGAATTTGCTTTTACAACTACAACCTGTTCATTATCCAGATAAGCTTTAGTAAAAGACAAAGCCTGCTGACGTTCAGCAGTGATTGTAAAACCATTCCAAATACAGTCAATTTTTCCAGTATTCAATTCCTGTTCCTTTGCATCCCACTGAATCGGCTGAGCCTTGAATTTTACACCAAGGCGCTTTGCAACTTCTTTAGCAAGATCAATGTCATAGCCTGCAATCTGATTTTTTTCATCCCTGAATCCAAGAGGTGGGAAAGAATCGTCAAGTCCAAGAACAAAAACCTTGCGTTTCTGCAAATCTTCAACAGAGTTGTCACCTTTAGACTTCTTTGCCGCAAAAGCAGAACTAAATGCTGTCAAAACCAACATTGCCAAAAGAAAAACTTTTGAAACCTTTTTCATTTTTTTCTCCAAAAAAATAATCAAAATATATAAAAATTTGCCACGCAAATTTCATTAAATGCCGCGCATTTTTTTTACAAAATTTTTAAGCATTTTCAGTTGTTCTTCAACTTTTTCAGCAGCAGGACCGCCCGTAACAGTTCTTGCATTTACACAGGCTTCCTTTGAAATATTGCTGTAAATGTCCAGACCTATCAAATCAGAACAGGATTTAAAATCTTCAATAGACAAATCCTGAAGCTGACAGTTTTTTTCGATTGAAATGCGTACAGCCCTAGCAGAAACACCATGGGCGGTTCTGAACGGCATTCCCTTGCGTACAAGATATTCTGCAATGTCAGTTGCATTCAGATATCCGCCGTCACAAGATTCAGACATACGCCTGCAGTTCCATGAAGCAGTTGCAATCATCTGTGTAAAAACCTCAACACACGCAAGAACCGTGTCATAGGCATCAAACAGGCTTTCCTTGTCCTCCTGCATGTCACGATCATAGGCAAGCGGCAGTCCCTTCATCATCGTAAGCAGGGCAATCAAGTTACCGTAAACTTTTCCTGTACGTCCGCGAATCAATTCTGCAAAATCAGGATTTTTTTTCTGCGGCATAATTGAACTGCCAGTAGACCATTTTTCACTCAAGTCGATAAATGAAAATTCCGTAGAAGCCCACAGAACAACTTCCTCACAGAAACGGGAAAGGTGCATCTGCAAAAGCGCAAAATCCGCAGCAAATTCAATACAATAATCACGGTCAGAAACCGAATCCAGAGAATTCTGCGTAACTCCAGAAAAACCAAGTTTTTTTGCAACTGATTCCCTGTTAAGCGGCAAGCTGCTTCCTGCAAGTGCCCCAGACCCAAGAGGTGAAAGCGAAATGCGCTTTAAAGAATCTGAAAGCCTGTCAAAATCCCGGACAAGCATCCAGGCCCATGCACAAAGATGATGGGCAAGCGTTACAGGCTGGGCATGCTGCATATGAGTAAACCCAGGCATCAAATCATTCAAATGCCTCGATGAAATTTCATAAAGAGTTTCAATCAATGTAAGGATACGAGCCTGAAGTTCAGGAATTACGCGACGAAGATATAAACGTTCGTCCAGCGCAATCTGGTCGTTTCGGCTTCTTCCAGTATGAACCTTTCGGCCAGGTTCCCCTATTCTGTCAGTTAAAGTTGCTTCTATGAATGAATGAATATCTTCTGCAGAATAGTCAATTGCAAGACGGCCTTCTTTCAAATCTTTTTCAATTGAGTCAAGTCCTGCAATAATAGCAGAGGCATCACTTTCAGGTATAATGCCAGATTCTCCAAGCATTGCTGCATGAGCCTTGCTTCCCTGAATGTCATCCAAAGCCATGCGCTCATCTACAAAAATAGAAGTTTCAAAAGCAACAGCCTGAGCATCCGGGCCTTCTGCAAAACGTCCGTGCCACAAAGCTGCGTGATTGTCCTTTGTTAAAGTTCCATGCGAATTCATACCTGAAGATTATACAGAAAATGAAAAGGAATAGGAAGTATTCTGAGCAGTTATAGTTCAGGCATGAAAAATAAAGAATCAGTTTTTTTTATTTTAAAGGGGAAAAGCCTTTCCCCTGGTTCGCACTTCGTTGCTCACACACCCCTT
>JAEDIW010000159.1 GCA_016296655.1 Treponema sp.
ACGAAAACTTCCCGATTTTTAAGCCTAATTTCGAGGCGAATCTATGAAACCGGGACTATGTTAACCATGCTCAATCCACGTAAAATCGAGATTTTTTATAGAAAAAGTATTGCAAAAAATTAATTAATATGTTATAATATATATCAGTACTTTTATTACTGATATAAAAACGAGGTTATTAATTAATTATGGCTGTATATAGAGATATAAAAGTTGAAATTCCAAAAGAGCATGTGACAATAGAAAGACAAAAAGGTGGAAAACCTGCACTGATAAAATATGTCCTCTCTGCAAAATTCAATCGTGAAAAAGGATACACGGAACCAAAGAGAACAACAATAGGACATCAGGTTCCCGGAAGTTCTACACTGATGCATCCTACATCGCAGTACAAACAGATTTTTCCGCAAAAATGGGAGAGCATTTCTAATCAGAAAGTTGTTCCGAGTATAAAGCGTATCGGCATGTATGCTGCTGTTCAGGCAGTAAATGAAAAGACAGGAATTCGTGATATACTTGAAGAAACATATGGTCCGGAAAAATCCTCTTCATTAATCGATTACTCCATGCATTCGATTCTTAATAAAACTGATGTTTCAAATTCATTTGAAACTAAAATGAGAAACGAACTGACCTATTCCTCGGAATTGAGGAATGATACATATTTCTCGAATCTGTTTGAAAATGAAATGGATGAAGAACACGAACTGTTATTCAAAAAGAAGTGGGCTGTTCAGTGCCGTAAGGATGGTGCAGAAGAAGTATGGATTTGTATAGACGGATCCAATGACGACTGCAGAAGCAAGGGCGTTGAAATAGCGGAAAAAGGACACGCAAAGTCCGGACAGAACGTAAATATCGTAAGTTTTTCATATGCAGTAACACCAGAAGGAAAGCCTGTAACATACGAAACATACCGTGGAGGACTTGTTGATGCAAAAGCAATGAAAAAAATACTCGATTTCCTTGCAGAATGCGACATCAAAGTAAAAGGAGTAATTCTCGACAGAGGATACTGTGATGCAAACGTAATAAAGTATCTCACAGACAAACAAATATCATATGTTATCATGGTAAAAGGAAATCCGGACGGATATTCAGAAATTGTAAGCGAATATGGTGAAAAGATAAAGATGAATGCTGAATATCTTATTCCCGGAACATATCTGTTCGGTGTCCAGAAAAAAGTGAAGCTCTTTAAGAAATACGATAAACAGGATAATATCACATTATTCTTTGATTATCAAAACGGAAGCGAAAGAGTAACATCTCTTCTGAAAAAAATCAACGGTGAAATAGAAAGAGTCAATAATTCCGGAAACAGCGAAATCGGAAACAACTTCAAAAATTTATTAACCAAAGAAATTGATTCCAACGGAAATGAATGCGTAAAAATCAAAACTGAAGAACTTCAGAAAGCTATTAACGAAAAAGGATTATACAGCATCATTACTTCAGATGAATTAAAGCCAAAAGAAATTCATGATTTATATGCATCCAGAAATGCTTCGGAAACACAGTATATGCAGATAAAATCTCAGCTGGGATATGGAGTAACAAGGGTACATTACACATCTGGTGTACGTGCAAAATTCACAGTAGGTTTTATTGCATCTGTAATCAGAAACGAGTTAGAACAGTCAGCCAAAAAATTAGGAAGAACCACTAATCAGATGATTCAGGATATTGACCAGATTGAAATGCAGAAACTGAATGACATTTATGTGTACACTCACACGGAGTCAGCAAGAACAAAAGCATTTTTCTCAAATCTGAATGCAGATATTGAAAAAATCATCGATAACGTTGTAAGCGATGAAAATGACAGAATTGCTGGCAGAACAGTTGCAATCCGAAGAAGAAAAACGGGTCCGAGAAAAGGTTCACATCATAAAAAATATGATGCAGATGGCATAGAAATTAAAGCAAAGCGAGGCGTTCCGAAAGGTACAAAAAGATCAGATATTAACGCGGACGGAAAAGAAAGAAAAAAGCCAGGCGTTGCAAAGGGTACCAAAAGAGGAATGTACAACAAGGATGGTAGTTTAAGGAAAAAGCCAGGACCTAAAGTAAAAAATTCCCAGACTCTCAAGGATAATTAGTCCCGAAAATCCGGAAGTTTTCGT
>JAEDIW010000160.1 GCA_016296655.1 Treponema sp.
CCGTTGTTTTGCAACCACCTAATAAATTCCGCAAGTCAAGATCCTTAACCTATCGGCATTAGCGGATTTTTTTTATGTCAATATCTTTGCATTTTTATGTTGTATTATATTGCGTTTCACGTGAAACAATGGTATAATGTTTTAAGGAGGTGGTTTTGTGTACCTTAAAAAAAGTTTCAATAAAAAAAGAAACAAGACCCAGCTTTCTTTTGTCCAAGGATACCGCAAGGATGGAAAAGTCAAACATAAGGTGATTAAAAATCTTGGATATTTAGAGGATTACCTGGACCAATACGATGATCCGGTGGCACATTTCCAACAGATTGCAAAAGAATGGAATGCAACCCAGGAAGTACCGGAAACCATCGAAGTAAGGCTTTCGGAAAAACTGCCGGATCAATGCTGCAACCGGAAAAATCTTGGGTATGCCATTGTTAAGATCATTTATTCAAAACTCCAGATCCGTGAGTTTTTCCAGAATAAACAGCGCCAGCTCCCTATGGAGTATAACTTGAACAGCATTTTCTCCCTGCTGATATTCAACCGGTTCCTGTTCCCATCATCCAAAAAGAATGCTTATGAAACAAAAGACCGGTTTTTTGATCATTTCAACTTCTCACTGGATGATGTCTATAGGGCGCTTAGTTATTTCAGCAGATATTCACAGGAACTCCAAAAATATCTGCATACAAGAGTTTCCGACCTTGTTGGCAGGGATCCTGGAAAAGCCTATTATGATGTCACGAACTACTACTTTGAAATTCCATATGAAGATGAGGACAGCCCGGATATGGAGAGAAACGTGAAGCGCAAAAAAGGGCCGTCAAAAGAACACCGCAAAGATCCAATCATACAAATGGGGCTCCTCATGGATTCCAATGGCATTCCCATGGCGTTCCATACTTTCTCCGGCAACGAAAGCGAAAAGACAAACTTGATCCCGGCAATCCAGAGAGTCAAAAAGGATTATGAAATCGGCAGGATCATAGTCGTTGCCGACAGGGGGTTAAATACCAGTGACAATACATCCGTACTTTCCGGAGTCAATGCATCCGACGAGCAAAATAATGACGGCTATGTATATGGCCAGAGTATCCGTGGAGCTGACTCGGAATTCAAAAAATGGGTGCTGGAACCGGAAGGATATATTACAACAATGGAAAAAAACAAAGAGGGGAAAGAGATTCCATTCAAACACAAATCCAGGCTGTATGCAAAAGAGATCACAAAAAAGGATTCCCACGGGGTTCGCAGGCTTAAGATGATAATTTATCAGAAACAGATGGTATATTATTCCGAAAAATACGCAAAAAAACAGAAATATGAACGGGACAAAGCCATCGCCAAAGCAAAGGATCTGATCAAAAATCCTACAAAATACACAAAAGCAACCAGTTATGGATGTACTGCATACATCAACAATATTTCTTTTTCTAAAGATACCGGCGAGATTGTGGATGGAAGAGATCTTTCGATTAATGAAGAAAAGATTGCCGAAGAATCATTGTATGACGGCTACTACTCCATTGTCACAAGTGAAAAAGAACTTTCCGACCAGGAAATCCGTAATATATACAAAGGATTATGGGAAATAGAAGAATCTTTCAAAATCATAAAGAGCGAATTCAAAACCAGGCCAGTCTTCGTTTCTACCGAAGAACATATAGAGGCACATTTTTTAATCTGTTTTGTAACACTGCTAGTGATGCGAGTGTTAGAACAACTCATAGGAAAGTGCCATTCCGTCAGGCAAATCCGAAACTCGCTGGCAAGCTATTCCTGCTCGTACTTAGACCAGAATTATTACCTGTTTGATTACCGGGACGATGTGATTTTAACCATGGAAAATACATTTGAATTAGATTTGAGCAAAAAAATCATGCCTCTTTCAGAAATCAAAACAATCGTTATGTATAAAGACGCAAAAATATAAAATTTTTATAAACTCAAAAAAGGAGAAAAAATACAACACTTTTATGCATTTCAAAAATGCCCTGAACGCCCCTATTTACGCGGTGTCCAGAGCATTTTTTACTCAATTCCTTGCAAAATTCAGGTTTCCTGAATTGTAAAGAAAAAGTTGTTAAAATGCGAATACTGCTACTGCATATG
>JAEDIW010000161.1 GCA_016296655.1 Treponema sp.
ACGCGAGTGCCGTGTTAAATAATTTCCTTAAGGCAAACGCCCTTGTGGCGTAAACAAGTTCAGCATGACATGAACCTGTCATTCCGAACTTGTTTCGGAATCCCATTAATAGGTCTTTACAACCGTTAAAAAAAATCACAAACCTGTTCTAGCCTAGTCTTCTATCTGTCATTCCGAGCTTGTTTCAGAATGTCATTCTGAGCCCGCCGAAGAATCCCACTTATAGGTCTTTACAACCTCAACCACTGTCATTCCGAACTTGTTTCGGAATCCCACTTATAGGTCTTTACAACCGTTGATGGGATGCTGATGCCCTAGGCACGCGAGTGCCACGTTAAATAATTTCCTTAAGGCAAACGCCCTTGTGGCGTAAACAAGTTCAGCATGACACCTTTTCCGTAATCCCAAACGCAAACCCAAAAAAATCACAAATTTTTAAACTTTTTTTCTCGTTTTTTTTGCCGAAAGTGCCACTTTAACGCATATATATATATTATGAAGAAAAAAATCTAAATATGAGAGGAAAAATGAACTGGTATCTTCAAAAATCGCTGGAAAAGCAGTGGAAAAATGCATCTCTTTCGAACAACTTTATCTTTTGCCGCGTGATGAGCGAAAACCTTGACCTGTGCAAGGACTTTCTTGAAATGCTTTTGAACATTCAGATTGAACGGCTGCAACTTTCAGAGGCGGAAAAGACAATCGACATAGACTTCCTTTCAAAAGGCGTACGCTTTGACGTTTATGTAAAGGACGGAACGGGGCGCTGCTTTGACATCGAAATTCAGACCACAGACCGCAGGAATCTTCCCAAGCGTGCACGCTATTATCAGGGAATTCTTGACATCTCAAACCTGAACCAGGGCTTTGACTACGAGGAACTTCACGAAAGCTACATAATCTTTTTGTGCCTTGACGATGTTTTCAGGAAAGGACTTCCGATTTACACATTCAGGAATGTCTGCTCGGAAGACGGAAAGACGCCTCTGAACGACGGAACTGTAAAAGTCTTTTGCAACGCCCGAAAATATGATAAAATGCCGACAGAAAGGCTCAGGACTTTTTTCAGATACCTTCTTGAAAACAAAACCGACAATTCAAGTTTTGCAAAATCGCTTGAGGAAAAAGTCATGCGTGCCAAAATCCCCGCTGAACAATGGAGGACACAGATGACTTTAGAGCAGGAAATGTATTTTATCAAAAAACACGCCCGGGAAGACGGCTATGCAGAAGGCTACAGAGTCGCCGTCGCAGAAAAAGAAGAAGCAGTTAAGGAAGCCTTGCAAGAAAAAGAAAAAGCAGTAAACGAAGCCTTGCAAGAGAAAGAACAGGCAGTAAACGAAGAAAAGCTGGAGAACGCCAGAAAACTTAAAGACTTCGGAGTTTCTGAGGAAATTATTTCAAAATGCACAGGTCTTTCATTGCAGCAGGTTCAGGAGCTGTAGATAGGTCTTTACATTCGTTGTTGGGATGCTGATGCCCTAGGCACGCGAGTGCCGCGTTAAATAATTTCCTTAAGGCAAACGCCCTTGTGGCGTAAACGAGTTCAGCATGACAAGGGTTAAAAATATGCAATTATGTAGTCGGAGAGTTCTGTAAAGGCGAGTGATTTGTAGAGGGAAATGGCTGGAAGGTTTTCTTTTTTTGCAAAGAGGACAGGATTTTTTTTTAGGGTGAGGATTTTTCTGATAAAAAAATAAATTAATGTTGAGGAGTATTTTTTTCTTCTGAATTTTAATGGCGTGAAAACTCCTCCAAGCTGAACGGCGTTGAATCCGATTGCATTTGTCTGGACTTTTGAAACGATTTCATTTTCGACATTTAATGTGAGGACGATTTGATGTTTTAAAGCGTTTTTCAGTTTCAGGCAGCAAGTTTTTGGGTTGAATTGTTCGAATTTTGGTAGAACTTCTTCTTTTTCGTATTCGCTTTGAAGTTGAAATAGTTTTTGGAAGCGTTCGCAGGTGATGTCAGTTTTTTCGCGTTTGATTTTTGCGTTCTGAATTGAAAAAGTTTTGTTGAGTGCAAAAAAATCTTTTCGGTTCAGTTTGAAAAGCGTGTAATCGTTTGTTTGACGCGGAACGATTTTGTGGTTTTTGAA
>JAEDIW010000065.1 GCA_016296655.1 Treponema sp.
ATTTTGACGCTAAATCCACGTTTTTACAAACTGGATGGCACTACATATTGTCTAGAGCGGAAGTTCCGGTAATGTATGCAGCTCCGGAAATATACTCAGGCTTTGACAGCGAATGGGACTTGGCTCAATGTGCGGATATTTATTCTTTGGGCTGTATGCTTTTTGAACTCTTTGACAAGCGGACATTTTATAACGCTCTTATAGAGACAAACGGCAACGGTTATTGGGAAACGGCAAACAATATCAGAGTTGGAGAAGAAGAATTTGGCGGAGACCTGAAAAAGCGGCTGGACTTGTACCACGATTTGCTTTCTGATTTTGCCCCAAGCATTATCATCCCCCGAATTTCAGAAGAATCGATTCTGCCCCTTTATATCAGAAAGAGCATACAGGAAATAATCGACAAGCTTTGCGCATTTGACTACAGAAAAAGAACAAAAGAAAGCGAGCTTGACGGCACAAAGACAAAACTCCGCCATATTGCGCATATCCTTGAAGACGAGCACCTTCGCGAACTTTACAAAAAGCGGAAGAAAACCCACAGGACACGGGAGGTTTCACATGCTTGACAATATTGAATACGAACAGCAGAAAGCAAAAGAAGATGTTCTCTGTGGAAAGTCAGAAAAGATTGACATGGACATGCCAGCTCAGGAAATGAGTCTGACCTTCAACTATGCTGAATGTGAAAAGGTTGCCCGGCAAAAAGCAAGTCCTGTGCCAGTAAATTCTGCAAGCCTGATTTCCAGATATCTGACCGTAAATACTTCAAGCATTGCCCTCATAAAACAGAAAAAAGCCATTCAAAAAGAACTTGCCTTGTTTGAAAAAGAAAATGCAGATTTAGCAAAAGACGAACGTTTCAGCGACACTTATTATTTCCGCCTTGCAGGTTTTTACTCCCTCATAAAAAATTATGAAAAAGAAGGTGAATGCCTCTCGCAAATAAAAGACAAAGAAAATGCCGTCTATGCCGCCAAAATTGCGGAAAACGAATTGCGGCAAAATGAAAACACAGAAGAAAACCTTCAGCTGCTTTACAAATTGAATACAGCGGAGAGCGTAAGAAAACTGTCTGGATTTTATCTGTCTAACAAGGAACTAGATAAAGCGGAGGAAGCCCTTAATCACTATAGAAAAGAACACGATGAAATTCCCTATGAAATTGACTTTCAGCAAGCCTTTTTTTTTATGCAGAAAGATGATGCAGATAAAGCAATCCATTTTTTACGGCAGTCATTTTATACGCAAAATACACCGCAGGCAGCCCTTGCACTAAGTATGCTCTATCTTATTCAGGCGACAAAATATAAAAGGCTTGTAGAAAAAGCAAGGCTCTGGTGCAAAATTGCAGTAAATCTTGACATCAGCTTTACCCCTGCCCTCCGTCTTTATGTAAACATGGAACTGGAAAAGCAGCCAGAAAAAGTTGAGTTCATTCTATCCCGCTACCTTAAGCTGAATAATGTCACCGAAAAAGATTTCTATTTTGATGCGGCGATAAATCATGCAAAGTGTGCGTTTGTAAAAGAAAAATACGGAGCCGCGTTAGACCGCCTTGGAAATCTTACGGACAACAAAACAAACCAAGCCGCAGTATGGAACAACATAGCCCTTTGCAATGCAAGTGTCGGAAAACTGGACCGGGCAGAAAGAAACATTGCAAAAGCCCTTGAAAAATTTCAGGAAAACAAGACGGACATTGCCAAGAATCAAAAGCCGCTTGAAATCATTCTTACAAACTATATGCGCATATTAAATCGACAGGGAAAATACAATGAAACCCTCTCCCTTTTTGAAAACACAAACGGATCAAAAGATTTTGAGCTGTCAGAAGAAAATTATCTGGATTACTTTGCTGAATGGAGAAAAGCTCTTCTTGCCACAGGCAACTTTGAGACATACTTCAATTTTCTCTTGCCAATCTTTATGCTTGATTCTGACAATCTGACACTGAAACTTTTTGCCTGCAACGACCTGCTCCGTCTTCTTACTCTAACCGGACAAAATAAAGAGCAGATGAAAGCCTGCCGGGATTTTCTGATGCAAATACACAGGGATTACCCTCATGGAAAACATAATGTGCAAGTTCTGAACAACATTGTTTTTGCAAACCTTGAAATGGAAGATTACATTCCCGAACAGATACTAAAAGATTTTATCTCCACAATCGGACAAAACCCATGCAACACGGCAACATACGGACTGTACCTCTTACGCAGGAAAGGCCAGACAGAACGAGGTCTCTCTTACTATGACAAGGCAATTTCAATGGCCCAGAAAGATTCCGCCTACACTAACATGATAGAAGAATTACGCTTAAAGAAGGATATCGAAAGTGCCCGCTGCCTCATAGAATCAGGCGACCTCAACTCTGCCCGAAGGCTGTTGGACAAGTCATACAAGCATGCCAGCAAAACACTGAAAGGCTACCAGCAGAGCATTGAGCGCCTTTTGGAAGAGTGCTGAAAGGGTAAGGTTATTTTGGTAACAGCATCAGCCGATTTGTTCTATTCCCATTTCTAGGCACTTTTCAAAACTCTGTCGCATATCCCGCACATCATCATAATCTGCCCATTGTATTTACACGACCTCGTGCTAGTCTTGGAGTAGAGATATGAAATAGCTGACAACAATTATTATGCTGCTCGTGCTGGCACTTACCGCCTGCACGGGTCAGGAATCAAAACAAAGAAATGGAGTTCCGCCAATGACCACAGAAGAAAAAGAAGTTTATGCTGCATACGAGGCAATCAACAATGCCATTATAAAAAAAGACCGAGTCGCAATGGAACTCTACTTTAACGACAACCTGACCTTTACCCACATGAGCGGAAAAAAGCAGACTCAGAAAGAGTTCATCGGCGAGATTATGGACGGCACTTTAAACTACTTCAAAGTGGGTACAAAGGATTTTTCAATCAGTGTAAACGGCGACACCGCGCACATGAAAGTCACCCACACCCTCACGGCGAAAGTTTATGGAATAAGCGGAAGCTGGACTATGAGTGGTGAAAACACTTATAAAAAATGGGACGGAATCTGGATTCGGATAGAATAAAACCTTTTACAGAACTCTGGACTTTGTAAGCGTTTTTACAAAATCCAGAATTATGAAATATTACCAGGCCTTTTTCTCTTTACTGGAATCCTGCTGCTTCTTCCGCTCTTCAACCATTTTTACGAACCATTCCACCATTGCAGGATCCTGATGACTGAAGAAAGAACTTGTTGCAGTATCGAGAGCGGTGATTTTTGCCATCTCTTCGGCAGTGAGGGTAAAATCAAAGACATTCAGATTTTCCGCCATGCGTTCCTTGTGGGTTGATTTTGGAATAACCACAATTCCTCTCTGCAGGTGCCAGCGGAGCATAACCTGAGCTGTTGTTTTTCCATGTGCGGCAGCAATTTCTTTTAACACAGGATTTTCAAAAAGCCCGCCACGGCCTTCGCCAAAAGGCGTCCAGGCTTCAAGCTGGATTCCGTACTTGTCGTTCCATTTTTTCGCCTCAATCTGCTGATTTAAAGGATGACATTCCACTATCTGTTTATTGATAAATCCAATGGTCGATTAGTATAACACTTTCTGTTAGAAAGGGCTGTTTATAAAAGATAATCAGGAAGCCTTTAACTACGGCGCTCTGGATCCTGTGTCCGCCGCAGGCGGATGAACGTTAGAGAACTGCGCAAGGGCGGTTGCTGATTAAGTATGCCCCTTAAAAATCAAATTTTTTACTATACATCACTTTTTTTTTGTGATAAAGTTGAAAGGCTTTTATAAAAACCGTCTGTCACATGCCAGTGACGGATAGAAAGAGTGTAAGATAAAAGCCGCTAAAATAGCGCGGCTTATCTTACTTAAAGTTTGCTATGCAAACTTATTATTGAACTGCTGTTCCTCATTACATTACGGAACAGCGTAAAAAGTCAATCGATTGTTGAAACAATCTTCTTTACTTTTTATGGGAGACATAAAATGGCAGATAATGAAAAAAAATGTGCTGATCCACATGCATGTACGCTGGATAAAATCATCAGTCTTTGCAAAAGGCGTGGATTTGTTTATCAGGCTTCGGAAATTTACGGTGGTCAGGCAGGTGCATGGGATTATGGTCCTCTTGGCGTAGAATTTAAACGCAATATTCAGAATGAATGGTGGCATTACATGACTCAGCTGCATGATGATGTAGTCGGTCTTGATTCTGCTATTTTTCAGCATCATACAACCTGGAAGGCTTCAGGCCATGTTGACCATTTTTCAGACCCAATGGTTGACTGTCTTGAATGTAATGCCCGTCATCGTGCAGACAAAATGATTGAAGATTTTGTTGCAGCAAATCCTGACAAGGCTCCTGGCAAACCAGTTGATACAATGACCCATGAAGAAATGAAGGCTTTCATTGATGCAAACATTGACTGCCCTACCTGTGGTTCAAAAAACAAAAAATATACTGCAGTTCGCGAGTTTAACCTGATGTTTAAAACTTATCAGGGCCCTCTTGCCGATGACAGCCACCTTATTTACCTGCGTCCTGAAACATGCCAGGGAATTTTTACAGATTTTAAGAGCATCGTTCAGTCTAACCGCATGAAAATTCCGTTTGGTGTAGCTCAGGTTGGTAAATCTTTCCGCAACGAAATAATTTTCAAAAACTTCATTTTCCGCACATGCGAATTTGAACAGATGGAAATGGAATATTTCTGCAAGCCTGGCACAGAAGATGAAACTTTTGAACGCTGGAGAAATGAACGCTGGAACTTCTACCTGAAATACGGCATCCCGGAAAAGCAGTTGAAATGGCATCATCATGACAAGCTGGCTCATTATGCAAAGGATGCTTACGATATTACCTACAACTTCCCGATTGGATTTGAAGAAATTGAAGGCATCCATTCAAGAACTGACTTTGACTTGAGCCAGCATCAGGAATATTCTAAAAAAGATATGTCTTATATTGACCAGGAAGACGGCAACAAACGCTATGTTCCTTATGTTGTTGAAACTTCTGCAGGTCTTAACCGCAACTTCCTCATGTTCCTGTGCGAAGCTTACGAAGAACAGAATGTTTCTACAGAAGAAGGTAAGGAAGATTACCGCACGGTTCTGCACTTAGATCCACGTCTGGCACCTGTTACAGTTGCAGTTCTTCCGCTTATGAAAAAAGACGGACTTGCTGAAAAAGCAAAGGAAATTCAACATCTGCTCAAAGAAGATTTTGTAACGGATTATGACACTTCTGCATCTTTGGGCAAACGCTATCGCCGTCAGGATGAAATTGGAACTCCTTTCTGCGTAACTGTTGACTATGACACAATTCAGGAAACAAAGGACGACGGTTCAAAAAATGAACTGTTCAACACAGTAACTGTCCGTTTCCGCGATTCAATGGAACAGGAACGTGTTGCTCTTGACGACCTTGTTCTGTTCATTCATAAGGCCATAAAAAACTACAAGCCTGTTCAGCGTTAAGAGTTTTTTAGAAAGAATGGAATATATTGCACTTGGTAAGTCAGATTTGATGGTCAGTCGCACGGCATTCGGCGCAATGTCCTTAAAAGATTTTGCAGACGAAGAAGCTGCCATTGCGCTTGTCCACGAGGCTTACGAGTCTGGCATAAACTTTTTTGACACATCTCATTCAACGCCTGAAAGTGAGAAACGTCTTGGCGACTGCCTGCACGGCATCCGTCAGGATGTGATTCTTTCTTCAAAAAGTTCTGCACAAAGCGGTAACCAGTTGATGAGCGATCTGGAAGAAAGCCTTGCAGCCCTGCATACAGATTATGTAGATTTGTTTCATTTTGAAACAGAAGGTTTTCTGCCAGAAAAAGATAAGCCAGACGGAATTTACAAAGCTTTAAAATTGATTAAAAAAACTGGCAAGGCACGCCACATCGGTCTTACGACACAAACTGCTTCAGTTGCATTCAGTGCCCTTGCTGATGAAAATTCAATTTTTGAAGTAATCCAGTACCCTTTTAACATTCTGACAGATGAAGATTCCAAAAAAATCGTTGAACGCTGCCAGGTTCAGGACGTTGGCTTTATAGCCATGAAGCCGCTGTATTCGGGGCTGGTTCAAAACATACGCCTGGCATTCGGCTTTTTAAATCAGTTTGAAAATGTCGTGCCGGTTTGGGGTGTCCGCGAAAGCGGAGAACTTCAGCAGATTCTCTACTACGCTTCACATCCGCCTGTAATTGACGATGCATTTAAAACTGAAATTGAAACTGTCTACGACTTTTTTAATTGAAAAAACTTGAGCAGCATGAAAAGCCGTAACTTGAAAACCCAAACAGTTCAAAAAGTTACGGCTTCTTCGACTATGCTTGCTTCAACGGCAAGTGCTTCGTCTACGCCATTAACCTGGCTTCAGAAAAAAAATTGAAATTCAGGCTAAACTAAAATCTTATTTTGCCTTCACTTCCAGGCTCTGTCACACAGAAATACCTTACTTTTCCATTTTCAAAATATTTTTCAAAAGCATCTTCAACCTGATTAGCTGTCAGCTGATGAATCTGTTGTGAAATCAAATCCTCAGTATAAGGGTCGCCGAACAAAAACAGGCTGTCAACCATTTTTTCACAAACTCCGCTGACAGTTTTTTGTCTGGCATAATTGCGGTTTATAAAGGAATTTTTGTAACTTTCAAGACGAGAGTCAACAGGTTCAAAAACAAACTCACCGTCAGATTTTTTTCCGCAAATCAACTTTCCTTCAGCCATAAGGCTGCGGGCTTCAGCGGCATAAGACAAAATGTTTTCCAGATTGCTGATTCTGTAAAAATTTACCACACCAAGAGCTGCCAGTGAAAAGCTCTGCGAACAGGAAGGCGTATAACATGCCCCGTATTTTTCGCGAACAACCTGATAAAGCATGTCGCTGTACATGTCAGAAGCAATCATGGCAGCAGCAAAATCAGGACTTGCCGCAGACGGAAATGAAAAGAATCCTGTAATAAAACCAGTTCCTGCACTTTCAGGACTTGAAAGCACCACATTATTGCCGGAAACTTTTACCTCAGGCACAGTTTTTCCGCTGAAAAACTCTTCCCTCGAAAAATCGCTCTTACCTGCAGGAATTCCACCAAAATATCTGTTAAGTTTACGAACAGTTTTTTTGGCATCAACATCCCCAACAACGACAATCGCCATTCTCTGAGCATCAATAAATTTTTCATGCAGTTTCTTTAAGTTTTCAACTGTTATGTTTTTCAGCGACTGTTCCGTAGGCCACGGATGAGTTTGGTACGGATGCCCCTTGTAAATTTCTTCAATACCGCTGTAATAAGCCAGACTGCTAGGGTCGCTTTTCATGGACTGGAGCCGCTGAGCATGCTCTTTCAGCATTGTATTGAATTCTTTTTCATTAAAGACAGGATGCAGCAAGCCGTCTGCAAGAATGTCCAGAAGCGAATCAAAATAATAGTCCAGGCAGCTGATGCCAAGATATGAGCCTTCATTCCGGCACACGCCAAAAAGATTTGCATGAGTTCTGTATTTTTCATTCTGTATTTCTTCAAACGAATATTTTTCAGAACCGCTTTTCATCATCCTCAAAAGCGACAGCTCCATTCCAGACTCTTCAGGTTCGTACAAAACTGATCCGCCCAAATTTACAACCGCCACAGAAACTAGCCGATTTGAATAATTTGCCTTAACATAAACAGGAATCCCATTATCCAGAAAAAATTCTTCGACAGAATTTTCTGAACCCTTTGAATCATTAAGGGCTTCTTTTCCAGAAACTGATGCGCAGCCCGAAAAAGCAATCAGAAAAAAAGCCAGAATAACTGCAAAAAACTTAGAATACGACCGGTCAAGGCACGCTTCGCTCAAGGCCTTGACTCGCTCGCTTTCAGGGGTTGTATTAACCCCTGAATAAAAACAACTTACTTTCATATTTTATCACCTTAGAATGCCACCTTTTTTCCAGCACCATCAAAAATCGCCTTTAAAATCATTTCCAGATTTTTTTTCAAAATCTTTCCACCAGTATGCGTTTTCAATCGTAAATTCCTTAAAGCCTTCCTGCGCAAAATCATTTTTCTGCATTTCATAAACTTCAGGATTTACAAGCACACACACCAGCGCAGGCTTTTCTGCAACATATTTTTCCAGATACCTGTTGATATCAGTTTTTTTCACTTTTTTTGTACGCGTGAAAAAATATTCCCTTGAAAAATTAACCCAGCAATATTCAAGCTGAGACAACACCTGTTCGGCAGTTTCCATACCAATGAAATAATAATCCTTCATCGCCTGCTTAACCTGTTTAAAATCAGCCTTTGAAAAAACATCATTTCTTTCAATAATTTCAGGAACAATCTGGTCAGCAACTGCAGAATAAAAAATTTTTGCCCTCTGTGCAAGATTTTTTTCAGGCGAATGCATCACACTCATAAACGAAATCATGCCGTTTTCCCGCATTGCCGTTGAACCAGCTCCAAGATAATTAGCACTTGGAATCTCAAGAGCCTCAATATTCAGCAGACTTTCTGCATAAAATCCTGAAGGATTGTCCATAAGCTGGTCAAAAACATTTGCCACTTCAACCGAACGCGAATCTCTGCACGGATCAGGGCCGCGGTAAACCACACGAACAGAAGCCTGTTCCTTAGAAACATGAGAGGCAGGCATAACAAAATACTCAGTATCTTCAAACGGCCTGTCAAGCTGAAATTCTCTTTCTTCTTCCCAGGGATTTTCCCCACGTTCCCACGAACCAAAAATTTCTTTTACAAGCTCATAAACTTCTTCATGCTTTACGTCACCACCAACCAGAAGCAGCGCATTATTCGGAACATAATATTTTTTCAACATGTCACGCAAATCTTCAACCGACGCATTTTGTATAAGTTCAGGATAGCCTGCAGGATCAGTACGCCACGGAAATTTTGGAAACATCTTCTTAAACAAACTGTACGAAAAAATCCTCTGCGGATCTGCAAAATTTCCTTCAATTTCAGAAATTACAACTTTTTTCTGCGCTTCAAGCGCATCTTCTGCAAGCAAAGGCTCACGGATTGCATAATTCCAAAATTCCAGCCCCTTTTTGAGCAGGTTTGCAGGAACAGTAAAAAAATAACTTACACTGTTCACACCAGTCTGCGCATTATGAGCAAGAACCCCCATGTCCTGTGCAGCCTTTTCCATTTCAACATTATTGGCAAACTGTGAGTTTCCTTCAAACATCATGTGCTCATACAAATGAAAAAGCCCCGCCGTTTCAGGCGTAGAAGCAATTCCGCCGCCAAGCACCGTCAGTTTTATCTGAACCAGAGGCGCACTGTCATTTTCTGCAACATAAAGTTCAAGGCCATTTTCAAGAACATACCGGTAAAGCCCCTCAATTTCCGTTGAACCATCATTTTTTCCACCAGCAGCAACCATGCCATTCAGGCACAACGCAAAAACAAAAAACAAAACTACATTTTTGAATTTTTTCATACAATAAAAATAACAATAACTCCCATTATGTTACAAGCTTTTTTTTTGAAGCGAACCTTTCCGGCAACCGCCCTTCCCTGCTTCGCTACCGCTCATCGCCATAGCAGCAAAAACAGCAGTTTTCTGCAAGCCCTGACTTTCTGCCTGACACAAAACTTTTTCGGCTTTCCCCACGAAAATGCTATGGCGACTAAAGGCAGTCCAGGTCGGGCTAGGTTAATCTGCCTTCAGTATCCTGGCATCCGCCTCCCATAATCACAACCACTCGTCAAACGGGTGGTTTGCTCTTAGCCTATAAGGCTATAGGTCTCAAGCCGAGGCTTAAGTCCCACGCTTTCACATACGTTCAAGCCAACCGTACTTACGTAATATCCTTCTGCCCAGAAATGGCGGTTTCCAAACTTATATTTCAGGTTCGCATGTTTATCAAATATCATCAGACTGCTCTTGCCTTTTAAATATCCCATAAATTGCGACACACTGTATTTCGGTGGTATACTTACTAACATGTGTACGTGGTCTGGCATCAGATGCCCTTCTAATATTTCCACACCTTTGTAATTACACAATTGCCGCAATATCTGTCCAATACTTTCCTTGGAGTCAACGAGTCTCTTATATTTGCCATTCAGCTTTCCTCCCTGGTGTTATGCAATAGACTTGAACAATCTTATTGTACACCTTCG
>JAEDIW010000162.1 GCA_016296655.1 Treponema sp.
AAGTTTCTCCTTTGTCTGCATTTGCATTGGCCGTGTTTAAGGCACAAGCAGAAGACGCAATAAAGATGCTTATTAATAGAAGAAAAAGTGATTTTTTCATAAAAACCTCTGTTGGGGGCGTTGCGGGTCCCCCGCTGGGTGGGTAGGACGCAACGAAGTGCGGCCGCAGGGAGGGGCTCCTCCCTCTTAAATCCCACATATTTCTTGATCCACTTTTGTTCTTTTTTAGTAACATTATGTTACTTATCTAAAGAATATGATATAAAAAGTAACTTGTCAATACTAAAATGCGGTTTTAGTGACAAAAAGTTGCTTATTGTGGAAATTCTCTTTTTGTGCTATCATTTTTGTATGGCAGATTATATCCGCGCAAGAAGCGATGAGCATAAAGAAGAGCGACTTTCTCAAATAAAAGAGGCGACTGCAGAACTTTTTGCAAACTGTCCTTATTCAGAAATTACGCTTACAACTATTGCAGAAAAACTTGGCTGGTCTCGTGCAAACCTTTATAAATACGTTACGACCAAAGAAGAAATCTTTCTGGAAATCTGTGCAGAAAAAATGTCTGCTTATTACGGCGCCCTGCTTTCGGCTTTTCCAGAGGGCAACAATTTTACGACAGAAGTGATTGCAGAAGTCTGGGCTGGAATCGTCAACGCAAATCAAGATTACATGCGCTATGTTTCCTATCTTAACCCGGTGATAGAAACAAATGTTACAGTGGAACGTCTTGCCATTTTCAAAAAAAAATATTACGACCTGGCAAACGCCTTCCGGGACAGGCTTGCAAAAATGCTGAACACCACAGAAGATAAGGCCTACAAAATCCAGCTGGATGTACTTTTTTATGGGTCGGCAAATGCAGTCTGCTGCTACAAAAATCCTCTGGTAAAGGAAGCTCTTAAGCAAATCAACATTACGCCACCACCAATGGATTTTTACAAGGACATGAAGGACTTTCTTAAAATGCGCCTGGCGTGGAAAGAATGAGTGCATGCAGTTTTTTAATGAAAGTATGTGATTGTTTGAAATTTTAGGGAGAGTTATGTGATTAGAAAAGATGAAATAAGAGAAAAAATATTGGGTTTGGGTGCTGATGTATGTGGATTCGGAGGAATGGAGAGGTTTACGGAAGCACCGACTGATTTTCGTCCCATAGATTTATACCCTGATTGTAAATCTGTCATTGCAGTAGGAATAGCACTTCCCAAAGGACTTCTTCGTGTTGAACCAAGACTGTTATACGGACATTTTAATGAAGATGTAGTACACAAGGTAGATGAAATAGTTTTTTCGGCAGCAAAAATCATTGAGAAGGAATATGATGGAATATGTGTACCGATTCCTTCGGATTGTCCTTATGAGTATTGGGAAACTGAAACCATGACAGGAAAAGGATTATTATCAATGAAACATGTGGCAGTAGCCTGTGGAATCGGTCAGATTGGCAAAAGCAGTCTGTTGCTGAATCCGGAATATGGAAACAGACTTACATTGGGTGCCATCTTAACCAATGTGGATTTAGAAAGTGACCCGGTTTGTGAAAATATATGCATCCCGAGTTGTACGAAATGTTTAGATTCCTGTCCTGTATCAGCAATACATGATAAATCTGTTACACAAAAAAAATGCAGGCAGAATACCTATGGTAATACAGCAAGAGGATTTAATACGGTTGATTGTAATAAATGCAGAAGTGAATGTCCGATGCGTGATGGTCTGTGAAACACCGGAACATGTAGCAGAGAGAATAAATATACCTGTGAATTTTTTTATATGCCTGAAAAAACTAAGGTCTGTCCCTGTTTTATGTTGGGTGGCTTTTTGCTTTGCAAAAAAGCGAGAAATGCATAGCATTTCTCGTCCCGAGTTTGCAATGCAAACTCGCGCTTTTCAGGGTTACGCTATCGCTTCATTCCTTCGCTCCGCTTCGGAACTGGCTTCGCCAGCCCTTACAATCCTTGCCACGGTTTGTAACCCAAATACTCGAAATTGAACCTAATAAATAACTGCAATGTTGAACAAAAAGTTGCTCCCCCTTAATCCCTGCCTCCGCAATGCCCCATAAGCCGTTTCGCAATTTTTTATT
>JAEDIW010000163.1 GCA_016296655.1 Treponema sp.
TCTTTTTACTGTGCGCTCTCGCGCACGCCTTGCCGCTCATTCTTCGCGGCAAGGATAGGAGGGGCAGCGGGGCTGTCCACTGGAGCGAGCGAACGAAGTGAGCGAGTGAAGCGGATGAGCGGCAGCGAACCCCGGATAGCCTGGTTTTTGTGCCGGCTTGCCGGCACAAAAAGCCGCCCAAAAGAAAAAAAACGGGGAATTAAATGAAATTTTATAAAATTCTGGCAGCTGCGGCTGTTTTTTGGATGGCATCAACGGTACAGCCTTTTTGGGCAGAAGTTTTAGACGAGGATGAGGCTGTCATTTCTGTGCGGGCTAAAAAAGACACGAGTTTTGTTGAATTTTCTGCAAAGGAAATTGAAGAATGTGCGCCTGTAAACCTTGCAGATTTTTTGTCCAGGCATGGAATTCTTGTGATGAATACTGGCGGAACGGGGGCCATGGCGAATGTTTCAATCAGCGGGTACGCAGGGGCTTGTATAAAAGTTTTTGTCGATGGTGTTTATGCAAACAGTCCGGCTACGGGGGAATTTGACTGGAACCAAATCAGCATAGATGACATTGAAACAATTTCCATAGATTTTGCGCCGAAAGAAGGACAAATTGAATTTGCAGGAGCTTCAGTTTCAATTGTCACAAAAAAATCAGGTGGCCGGTATGGAGAAATTCATTTTGAAAGCCTGTCATACGAAAATTCGGCTAATGACACAAAATTTTCAGGCATGAATTACAGCGACAGTATCAGCAATCTTTTTTACAGAGTAACTTTCAGCATGGTGCATGCAGAAAATCGTTACGAACTGCGTTCGCTTAAAACTAATGAGGGAAATGAAAATCGTGCATTGAAAGGTGGTCTTAGCCTGAATTATGGTACGGATGATTTTTCTGTCATGACGGATTTTAAGCTGGCCAGCAATGAATATGCTGCGGATGCTGTCAGTATTGATGAAGATTTTGGGGTGGAAAAGGACAAATCTTCAAATGCCTTGATAAAGGTGAAATTTTCGGGCAGCGAAATTACAGCTAACCATCAATTTTTTAAAACAGAATATGACGGAGATTCAACAAAAATTCACACAGTTTCTGCAAGTTACAAATTCTGTTTTTATGGAGAAAATTTTTTGAAGGCTGGGATAAAGGCGGAAGACAGCAGATCTTTTGAAGCCAGGCGATTTCAGGAAAGTTTTACGGCTGGTTTTTGCCTTACACCGTTTGATTTTCTGGCTATAAAGCCTGAACTTACTTTTTTGGTCTGGCGTGGAAATAATGGCCTCAGTGGACAGCATTTTATTCCTTCTGTAAAATTTATTTTTGACGGAGGATTTACATGGAGTTTTTATCATAGCTTTGTGTTGCCTACGTTCAATCAGCTTTACTGGAATGATGCCTGGGCTCATGGAAATACTTCCCTTAAAAATGAATCTGGGTGGGGGCACTGTCTTTCGTTCAGAAAGGATGATTTTCCTTTTTATGCTTCTCTGCAGAACAGCTGGTATACTGACAAAATCCGTTGGGTTGGTTTTGACAGTGATGGAATGTTCTGCAAAAATGAGGGAACTGGTGTTTATCTGACGGTGATTCTGGGCTCTGCATATAGATGGAAGGCTTTGTTTTATGATGTCAGCGGAACTTACACGCACGCAACTTTGGATAATTGGGGTGGTTCGCAGATTATGTGGGTTCCAAGATGGCAGGCAAATGTAAATGCCGGGGCAAATTTTGGAAAGGTTGCGTTTTCAACTAGTCTGAATTTTATGGGCAAGCGGTATACGACGAATGAAAATCTTTCCTATTACTCACCGTATTTTTTGCTTGATGCAAAAGTTGAATGGAATATGAATGAGTGTCTGACTTTTTTCTTAAAGGGCGGAAACCTTTTGGATGAACGCTACATTTACCACGACAATTTTTCAGCGCCGTCAAGAAGCCTGAGCGCAGGTGGAAAAATCAGAGGCTTTTCAAAAAAATGAAATTTTGATGTGCATGTGTGTGTGGGGGGGGGCGGCAAATGACTGGGTGAACTGACCCCAAATTTTAGGACAGTTTAAGCAACAACCTCGTTTGGAGTTTTC
>JAEDIW010000164.1 GCA_016296655.1 Treponema sp.
CATTTTTAGAACCATGAAAAAGCCTAATCAATTTTAACATCCTCTACAATAAATATTAAATTGCAGATTTTCTGATGTCAAGAATGTATGTTCCCTTAGAGACGCAGAAGAAATTACATGGAAAGAAAATAAGATTTCCGGTGACAAGGACTTTGCAGAAACGAGCGATGACACCCCGGCAACAACTGAAGAAATCAAGGCCGTTGCCGAGCAGATCAATAAAAACTTGCTGAGAGTTATGTACAAAATCTGAATATGGAAAAGCGTTCCACTGAATGTGAAACTGTCTTTGGTCAGACAAAAGGCAATTTAGGCTTCAGGCGATAAATTTATCAAAAAGCATTGCTTTTATATAAAGTATTGCTAAATTCTGCAAAAATAGGCTTTCCATAAAAATGATATCATGGAAAAATCTAAATCAATGGAATACCTTTCACTAAACCTAAAGGGTTATCGATTGGCCGCAAAACTCACGCAGGAAGAACTTGCAGAAAAAGTGGGGGTATCGGCGCAGGTCATCATAAACCTGGAAAACCAGCTTAACTGGATAAAATCAGACACATTGGACAAAATAGCAGATTTTTTTGATGTTGAACCGGCCTGTCTTCTCAAGGCTCCTTCTTCAGTGGTAGGGGAACTTGATGAAAAGACAAAGCTGGATGCCCTAAATTCTCTGTCGGTTGATTACCTTTATTACCTGGAAAAACGTCTTTCCCATAGTTTCAAGAAATAAAAAAAATCCACCGCGATGGGTGGATTAGAAATGTCAATCGCTTGGGAGTGGTGCTAACACATAGCACTTACCTAGACAACGGCACTTTTCCAAGACTTACTGTGGACATAAGAAAAAAAATAGAGCGGGATTATGACAATGCCACCCTTGCAAAAACACCGAAGTGTTTTTAAATACTAATATAGGTATAGTCAAAAAAGTTTACAAGTCAAGTATAATTTATATATTTTCTATAATTCTTGCTAGGACGAAAAAGCTTGTCATCAATTTGTTGTTTTTTTGAAAATATTCCTTCCTCTTGGGAATTCTATGCAAGAACAGCGTTTTTAATTCTTCCACACGTTTATTTCGGATGGTTTCTGATACAACGGTTTTATAAACGTATAGGAGAGCTGAAAACTCTAGGACAAAACGGCATTTCAGCTTTTTATTTAATCCCGATAATTTTCTGATTTTTCCATAATAATTACTTAAAATGGTAGGTGTATATGTATTTTTTTCAGATGATAAATCACAAATCAGACAATTGTTGTGGGCACACCCATTTCTTAGGCTTCTTACTAAATTCAATACAGATGATTGTATTGGTGGCGTTACATTCTTCCGTTGAAAATAAAACTCATAGAACTTTAGGAAATCACCAAAGGATAGTATTTCAACAAATACCCATGCCGGACAATTATTTTGAGTTATTATGTTTTTGTTTGCTCCAGTTGTTGGATCTGTCGTTTTTGATATGCAAAATCAAGATTTATATATTTCCCTTGATGGTTCTTTCTGTAGTTCTTACGATAAGAAACTGTTCGTAAATAATTGTTTACTTTGCTGATATAATCAATAGCCTCTTTCTCGGACTTAATGTTAAATTCAACACCTTTCTCATTTTTGAGTTTAGAAATCAAATCTGTAGATGTCATCTTCGGCTTGCTTGATTTTATAGAATTAATTGCCATGATAAATAGTATACCAAAAAAATAATTTTTTTTTATTGTTCTTAAATCAGCAATATCCTAACTCCTTGCTCCGTTATGTTTCCACTCCAGTCTTACGCCATGCCAAGCCAGTAGCGGGTTCCGTTGCTGGCAGCCCAATGTTGACTCAATAAAATATGATTATTCATATTCCAATATTTTGTTGTAGTTTTATTACTTTGTGTGATTGGTTAGATTGCGATGGATACAACTTTTACTTAAAGTCGTTACTTTAAGTGGTAGCCGGTTAGTTTTATACCCATGGGGCGGAACTGTTTGAAGCAGTTATTTTTTTACCGATAGAACAAGTGGGAATGGGATTAATTAATAGAAAAAAAACGAAAAATTATGATAAAATT
>JAEDIW010000024.1 GCA_016296655.1 Treponema sp.
CACTGATACCGATATTTCTCATTTTTGAAATATCAAAAGCCATATTGTTACCTCTCAAAAATAATTTCCATATAAAAGATGCTTGTGAATGAAAAGACGAACAAGCCTTTTACCGTGTCTTTCGATAATAACGAAAAAATGTGATTTGTTCAACTATATGCTTGCATGAGCTGTAAAATATGATGTTTTTTTTATTGCGTTATAGAAGAACTCATGTTAGTATTTTGTAAAGAGAATGTTAATTCTTTATAAATGAAGGGAAAATACTTTCATAAGGTGAAGGTCATAGTTTCTGTTTTTGAGATGGTTGGAGTGAAACAGATGCCTGGAATTTCTATTACTTGAAAAGTATTAGGACAGGTGTCTTCGTTTCACTTTTTGTTTTTAAGGCAGTCTGTGAAATTCTTTGTCGGTTTTCTAAATTCGATAATTCTATAAGGAGGAATTATAAAAATGAAAAAACTTATTAAATCTGTAATGCTGGGTCTTGCTGTTTTTGGCGCTGTGTCAGCAGCTTTTGCTGCTCCAAAAGGTAAGGCAAAGTCTCTCATTCTTGCTACAAAGTTTCTTGACTCAGAAGAAACAGCAATCTCTCTTAGAAAAGTAGAAAAAGCTATCAATGAACGCGGAAAGTCCTGCAATTTGAGCATCAAGATGTATCCTGGTCTTACTTATGCAAAAGCTGCTGACTGTATGGAACAGATTACTCAGGGCGCAAATGTTATTTCTTGCGATGGAATCAACTTTATTGCTGAATATGTTCCTGACTATGATGCTGTAACAGGACCTATGCTTTATGCTAATATGGCAGAATATCTTGCCATGACAAAGACAAAGCTTGTTCAGGATTTGAATGTAAAAGCTGCTAAACAGGGAATCCACATTCTTTCACTTGATTATGTATTTGGTTTCCGCAGCATGATGACAAACAAGGTAATTGCAAAGCCTGCTGATATGAAAGGTTTGAAAATCCGTGTTCCTGAATCAAAAGTTTATGCATATACTCTTGAAGCTCTGGGAGCTACACCAATTGCCATGCCTTATACAGAAACTTATTCAGCTATTCAGCAGAAAGTTATTGATGGTGTTGAAGGTTCAATTTCTACAT
Source organism: Treponema sp. (assembly GCA_016296655.1). Lineage (GTDB taxonomy): Bacteria > Spirochaetota > Spirochaetia > Treponematales > Treponemataceae > Treponema_D. Next base: position 1,109 of record JAEDIW010000024.1, read on the forward strand.
ACTGGGGAACAAAACAGTATGAAAACGTAAAGAATTATTCTCTTACAAACCATATTCTGGCTGTATCTGGTATTGCAATGTCTGAAAGCTACTGGAAAAAACTTACAAAAGAGCAGCAGCAGATTCTTACAGAAGAGTTTGCAAATGGTGCAAAAGACCTTTACGACGTAACAATGGCAAAAGAAGGCGAAATGCTCAAAAAACTTGAAGGCGTTGGTGTAAAACTAAATACTGTAGATACTCCTGCTTTTTCAAAGGCTTGTGCTCCAGTTTATGACAAATTCCCAAAATGGACACCAGGAATTTTTGACAAGATTCAGGCTGAACTTACAAAAATCCGTGCAAAATAAGGCTGTTGCCTGATGTTTTGGTTTTAAGGCATTTCAAATGCTTAAGGCATTTCTGATGCCTTAAAATAGCCGGGTTAGTTTTTCAGGCAAAACGAGTCTGGCCTGGCTGCTTTGAAAAACCGCATGCCTTGAAATTTTTTTTATGGCATGTGGCTTTTTTTTCGGTAGCATGAAAAAGGAACTGTTCTAAAAGTAAAGTTCATAGTGCTGATGCTGAAATAAATTCAGCAAGACAGAACTAATCAGGCAGTTCCAGCATGCTGTTTTAACGGTTTGCCGTTGCATCAGTTAAAAAAAATATCTGCTGGGAGTTTTTGCCGTTTGTTTTTCATAAAGCCGGCGGTACAAGTTTCTGCATTAATAAAATAATTACAGGAGGTCAACAGTGAAATTCGATAAAAAAGACATTTTGTCTAACTTTGAGCTGTATCTTGGCGGTTTGTTTATCTCTTGCACTGTTATCATTACTATTATAAACGTTTTTACGCGTTATTGTTTGGGATTCACTTTTTTCTGGAATCAGGAAGTTGCATTAATAGGTTTTGTATGGACGATTTTCCTTGGTGCAGCCGGTGCTTTTAAGCATAAAATGATGATGGGTGTTGATTTTCTTCTGCAGGTTACGCATGGTAGAACTAGAAAAGTAATCCGGCTGGCTGGCAGTCTTTTTGTGCTGCTCATTGCAGCAACAATGCTGTGCCTTTCTTCATCATATATTTTAAAGAGTAGAAAAGTTACTCCAGTATTAGAGATTTCATATAAATGGCTTAACTTGAGTATTATCATTGCATTTGTTTTGATGACAATTTATGCAGCATATAATGTTTTCAATGAAATTCTTATTTTTATGGGAAAAAAGACTGAACCGTCTTTAATTCAGGAGGAAAAATAATGATTTTTACTCATCCAATGTTTCCGATTTTTGTGCTGTTCTTCCTGTTTTTCATGAATGTGCCTATTGCTCTTTCATTGATAGGTTCAACACTTTATTATTTTGTATTCATTAACAATAATATGCCTACAAGTCTGGTTATTCAGCAGTTTGTTTCAGCTGTTGAATCTTTCCCGTATCTTGCAGTTCCATTTTTTATCATGCTTGGTTCTGTAATGAATTATTCGGGTTTGAGCGACAGGCTTATGGATTTTGCAGAAGTTCTTGCAGGCCATTTGAAAGGTGGTCTTGCACAGGTAAACTGTGTTCTTTCTGCTTTAATGGGCGGTATTTCCGGCTCTGCAAATGCTGATGCTGCTATGGAGTCAAAAATTCTGGTTCCTGCCATGCTGAATAAAGGCATGCCTTTGGATTTTAGTGCGGCTGTTACGGCTGCATCTTCATCTGTTTCTCCTGTTATTCCGCCTGGAAACAACCTGATTATGTATGCCTTGATTGCAAATGTAACTGTAGGCGATATGTTCCTTGCAGGTTACACACCTGGAATCATGATGACAATCGCCTTGATGATTGCGGTTTATTTTATTGCGTGCAAACATAATTATGCTCCTAGCCGCGAAAAGATGGCTTCTCCTGTTGAAATTTTGAGGCAGGCATTTAAATCTATCTTTGCATTGTGCATTCCGTTTGTAATCATTCTGGGTATGCGTCTTGGAATTTGTACTCCTACTGAAGCCGGTGGTGTTGCAGTTCTTTTTGCTGTAGTTATTGGTGCTTTTGCCTACGGAAAACTTAAGGTTAAACATATTCCAATTATATTGAAAGAAACTGTTCAGAGTACTGGTTCTGTAATGATTATTATTGCAGCTGCAAAGGCATTTGGCTTTTATATGTCATGTGAATCAATCCCTGAGATGATAACAAAAACTTTGCTGGGAATGACTCAGAATAAATTCCTGCTGCTGATGATAATTAACATTGTTCTGCTGATTATCGGTATGTTCATTGAAGGCGGTGCAGCCCTTATTATTCTGGCTCCTCTGCTTGTTCCTGCCGTAATGAGCCGTGGTGTTGATCCTCTGCATTTTGGTGTAATTATTATTGTAAATATTATGATTGGTGGACTTACACCGCCGTTTGGTTCAATGATGTTTACAGTATGTTCTATTGTAAACTGCCGCTTTGACAAGTTTATCAAGCAAGTCTGGCCGTTTATTTTTGCGCTGCTTGTAGTTTTGGTTCTGTGTACGTATTCAGAAAATATTGCGCTGGCTATTCCGAAGTTGTTTGGTTACCAGCCAATTCATAATGGACTTCAGGCTCTTGCGGGTTAGGAAAAGCAGAAAACTGTTGTAAAGTTTCTGCGGATTTTATGCTGAAAGCTGCTTCTGCTGATTTGGTGGAAGCGGCTTTTTTTTGCGATGGGCAAATGCTGATTGCCGATGCCACTACGCCAGATTGTAGTGGTGCCGGAGGCAGTGCGCAGCACCGAAGCCACGAAAAGCTGGATTTGCAGATTCGTTACGTCCAAAAGAAAAATAAAATAAAAGATTGTTCAATTAAGAAAAAATCGGTATACTAGCGGATATATCTGATGAGGATTTTATGGGTATTGATAAATATGAAATTGTAATTGGCTGTGAAATTCATACGCAGCTTTTGACGAAGACAAAGGCTTTTTGTGCATGCGAAAATCGTTATGGGGGAATGCCTGATACGCGCGTTTGTCCTGTATGTCTGGGACTTCCGGGGGCTATGCCGCGTGTAAGCAAAGGTTATGTTGAGCTTGGTGCTGTTGCCGGGCAGGCTTTGAACTGTAAAATTGCCCGTTTTACGAAATTTGACAGAAAGCATTATTTTTACCCGGATTTGGCAAAGGGTTATCAGATTACTCAGTATGATATTCCGCTGTGCGCTGACGGTTATGTTGATTTGCCTCTCATGCACTTTCCAAAAAATGAACAGCCTGACGGTGAAAAATTCCGTCCGGTAAACTTTTTGGGGGAAAACTGCATAATTGATGGAAAGTACCGCCGTATCCGTGTGGAAAGGATTCATCTTGAAGAGGACGTTGGAAAGTCTTTGCATCTTCAGGGTTCTCATTCCTACATTGATTATAACCGTTGTGGTACACCGCTGATTGAAATTGTTACAAAGCCTGATATTTCCAGTCCTGATGAAGCAGCGCTTTTCATGCAGACGGTTCAGGAAATCTTGCGTTATGTAAAAGTAACGAAGGGAAATCTGGAAGAAGGAAATATGCGCTGCGATGCAAACATAAACTTAAATGTTTGGGAAGATGGCAAGCTTTATCATACTCCTATTTCTGAAATAAAAAACCTTAACTCTTTCAGGGCAATCCGCGATGCCTGTGCTTATGAGGCTCAGAGACAGCTTAAGGAATTTGAAACTGACCGGCAGGAATTTAATCCTGGCTATAAAAATACAATGAACTGGGACGAAGAAAAAGGTGTAACTTCGGTTATGCGCACAAAGAATTCTTTTGTTGATTATCGGTTTGTTGTTGAGCCTGATATTAAGCCGTTCAGTGTAAGCGAAGAATTGATTGAAAATGCCCGTAAGGCTGTAGGCGAACTGCCTGAAGCTAAAAGAAACCGTTTCAAAAGCGAATATGGATTGAGCGATTTTGATGTTGAAACTTTGACTTCTAGCCGTGAACTTGCTCTGTGGTTTGAAGAGGCTGCCAGAAAATCTAAGAATGCAAAACGCGTTGCCAATCTGATTCTGTCTGAGCTGATGGCTGTTTTGAATGAAAAGAATCTTACGATTGTTGATGTAAAAATTACGCCTGAGCATATTGCTGAACTTGCTGATGCACTTGATTCAAACAAGATTACAAGTAAGCAGGGAAAAGATGTTTTTGCAAAAATGCTTGAATCTGGGGCTTTGCCGTCTGCAATTATAAAGGAAGAAGGGCTTGAACAGGTGAGTGATGCCGGCGCAATTGAAAAGATTGTCGATGAGGTAATTGCTTCTAATCCGAAGGCTCTTGCAGACTATAAAGGCGGTAAAACGAATGTTGTAGGCTGGCTCATGGGGCAGGTTATGAAGCTGTCGCATGGAAAGGCCAATCCAAAGCAGGCGACTGAGCTTTTGAACAAAAAACTGTCTGCAATGTAGTGATTGTATTCAGTTTCTGCTGAAAAAATTTAAATTGAGTGAAATGCCGGTTAAAGAATAGAAAGATTTTCATATTTTTTAGCCGGCTTTTTTTATTTGCCGTACTGTTCTTCTATTTCTTTTATCTGGTCGCGGACGGCTGCTGCTTTTTCGTATTCCAGGGCTTCTGCAAATTCTTCCATCTGTTTTTTGAGTGCTGCAATTAGTTTTTTGCGCTGAGCTGGCACAAAAAGATTTGCGGATTTTTTGAGTACGGAAACTTCTATTTCAATGTCTTCCTTTGCTTCTTTTTCCTGTCGGACAAGAATGTCTTCAACGGCTTTTTTGATTGTTTTTGGGGTGATTCCGTGTTCCTTATTGTAGGCTTCTTGAACTGAGCGGCGATAGCGGGTTTCATCGATTGCTTCTTTCATTGCATCGCTCATGCGGTCTGCATACATTACGACTTTGCCTTCTGCATTTCGGGCTGCACGGCCTATAATCTGAATCAGACTGGTTGAACTTCTGAGGAATCCTATTTTGTCGGCATCAAGAATGGCAATAAATGTAACTTCTGGCAGGTCAATGCCTTCGCGCAAAAGGTTGATTCCTATAAGAACGTCAAACTCTCCGGCACGCAGTCCTTTCAAAATTTCTACGCGTTCAAAGGTTTCTACTTCGCTATGGATGTATTTTACCTTTAGGCCAAGCTCTGTCAGGTAGTTTGTCAGGTCTTCTGCCATTTTTTTTGTAAGGGTCAGGACAAGCGAGCGTTCATCTTTTGCAATGCGTGCCTTGATTTCTTTGTAAATGTCTTCCATCTGGCCTTCGCTTGGCCGAACTTCAATTTCTGGATCCAGCAGCCCTGTAGGTCTGATAAGCTGTTCTACTATCTGGCTGCTTTGCTCAATTTCCTGTTTGCGCGGTGTTGCTGTTACGTAAATAACCTGATTGAGTTTTTTGCTGAATTCTTCAAATTTAAGGGGGCGGTTGTCCAATGCACTTGGCAGGCGAAAACCGAAATTTATAAGGTTTTGCTTGCGGCTGCGGTCGCCTTCGTACATAGCCCCGATTTGAGGAACAGAAACGTGGGCTTCATCAATCAAACATAAAAAATCATCTGGAAAATAATGCAGCAAGGTTGCAGGAGGATCGCCTCTTCTGCGGTTTGCAATCGGACCTGAATAATTTTCGATGCCAGAACAGTAGCCCATTTCTTTCATCATTTCAATGTCATAGGTTGTGCGGGTTTTCAGGCGTTCAGCTTCAAGAAGTTTTCCTTCTGCCTGAAATCTTGCAACAGATTCTTCCATTTCAGATTGAATTCGTTCTGTTGCCTGTAAAAGCATGTCATGTGGAACAACAAAGTGTTTTGCCGGATAAAAGACTGTTTCGTCAAGACGTTCAGTTATTTCGCCTGTCAGAACATTGAATCGTGAAATTTTTACGATTTCATCCCAGTCCAGCTCGATTCTGTAGGCTTCGTCTGTTTCCATGTAAGCCGGGTAAACTTCCAGAACATCGCCGCGAATCCTGAAATTTCCCCTGTCTAGAACTGCGTCATTGCGCGAATATTGCAGGGAAATCAAATCTTTTGCAAATTTCTGAATGTCCAGAGTCTGAGATTTTTCCAGATGAATCCGCATTTCCTTGTATAAATCCGGCATGCCAAGACCGTAAATGCATGAAACGGTTGCAACAACAATTACATCGCGACGTTCCATGAGGCTGTATGTTGCAGAAAGACGTAGCCGGTCAATTTCTGCATTTATTGAAGCATCTTTTTCAATGTATAAATCTCTGGCAGGAACATAGGCTTCAGGCTGATAATAGTCGTAGTATGAAACAAAGTATTCTACGGCATTATCTGGAAAGAATCCTTTGAATTCCCTGTATAGCTGTGCGGAAAGTGTTTTGTTGTGACTGATAATCAAGGTTGGCCGCTGAACAGCTTCGATTATTTTTGCCATTGTAAAAGTTTTGCCGCTACCTGTTACTCCTTTTAAAGTCTGGTATCTGTCTCCGCGCAGGAAACCTTCGGCCAGTCGTTTAATGGCTTGAGGCTGATCCCCTGAGGGTTCGTAAGGTGAAACTACATGGAATTTTCTCATAATATCTCCGTTTTTAGATTTCAGTCAGAAGATTTTTCTGCAAGTTTTACCTTAACGTTTAAATCTTTGCCGTTTCTGTGAAGCCTTACGGTTACAGTGTCTCCCGGGCGTTTGCTTTCCAGCAGTGAATAGTAGTCTGCAATTGTTGCAACATCTACGCCGTTGATTCCTGTGATAATGTCGCCGCCAAGATAGATTATGCTGCGCGAACCGTAACGGACGGCTTCTGTTCCGCCTTTTATGCCGGCTTTTTCTGCGTTACCGCCTGGGAGAATTTCTGAAACTAAGATTCCTGTTGAAATATCCAGTTTTGCATATCTGGCAATTATCGTGTTCAGTTGAAACATGGAAGCCTGAATGGATCCTCTGGTAACTTTGCCGTTTTGAATGAGTTCGTAGGCAACCCTTTTTGCTGTTTCGGAAGGAACTGCAAAGCCAACTCCAGCAGAATTGCCGGAAGATGAGTAAATCATTGTATTGATTCCAATCATTTTGCCAGAAGTGTTCAGCAGTGGACCTCCTGAATTGCCTGGATTTATGGCTGTATCTGTCTGAATCATGTCACGGATGATTGTATTGTTTGAATTCTGTATCGGTCGGCCAAGTCCTGAAACGATTCCTGTGGTCATTGTCCGCTCAAGACCGAACGGGTTGCCGATTGCAATAACTTTCTGACCAACTTTCAGCTGTTTTGAGTCGCCAAAAGCAATTGTCTTTAAAATCATCCCCTTTGGCGGAGTAAATTTCAAGATTGCAATGTCACTGTCTGCATCCTGTCCTACAACAGAACCTTCATATTGTGTCCCGTCAGAAAGTGAGATGTAAATCCGGGAAGCTTTTTCAATTACATGGACATTTGTAATTACGTAGCCGCGGGAATCAATTATTGAACCTGACCCAGAACCGCCGCTTTGAACGATTGGTTCAAGGAACCAGTTCAGGCCTGTGACCTGCGTATTTATGTTTACGACAGCTTCATTGCATTTTTCATAGACATAGATGTTCTGGTTTTCGTCCTGAGTATAAACGGTTGAATTTGTACTTGCATTTGTTGCTTCTGGAAGTGGCGAATCGGCAAGTTGATTTTGTGCAGAAGTTGAAAGTTCTGCAGAATCTGTCTGCGCATTGCTTGACGAAAGTTCAGAAGATTTATTGAAATTCAGGCTTAACGAAAGAAAGCCTGTTTTTGTTCCGAGATAAAGTCCTGCGGCCAATGCAATTACTGCGCCTGCAGCGGCTGCTGAAATGATGTGCTGACGTGTATATAACTTCATGCAAAAAATATACTGATTTGTAGATAGTAAAGCAAGTTTTATTCATGCCACGTGAAAGTTTGGCCGGCATTGGCTAATCGCTGTAGAAGCTGGACGAAAGAGGTCCTGACCGATACCTGTATTTTTTTTGGTTCTTCTGTAAATCTGATTCTTCTGGAGAATTTGAATTTTCATGTTCATTTAGAAATGTTTGTGCGGATTGCGATTTTTGCATTGTTTGTTCTGTCCGTTCCTGTTCAAGTTCAATATAAAAATACTGCCTGAAATTTTTAAGCACATTAAGCTCGTAAAGCTGCTCCTGACTGCCAGAAATTATTTTCAGACTGTATGTACCTTCGATAAGGTCTTTGAGCAACAGTGGCGTAAGTCCTGAAAATTCTCCGTTTATGTAAACCTGAGCCTTTTTCCGGCTAGTTTTTAAAATAATTTCGGTTTCTCCGTCAGCCAGATCATCTTTTGACTCCGGCATTAGAGGCTTGATTTGCAGATTTTGTGCAAAAATCAAGCTCATGCACAGAAAGATTGAAGCAAAAAGATTCTTTTTCAAATGAAATGCTGGAAAAGTCATGAAAAAATTATACTCTGTTTGCATTACTTCAACAATAATTTATGTTCTGCAAAACTGAAATATGAATCACCTGCAATTATGATATGATCCAAAACTGTTATGCCAAGAAGTTTTGAACCTTCGCACAAAATACCTGTTGTTTCTATGTCCTGGGCAGACGGTTCACAGTTGCCCGACGGATGATTGTGGCACAATATTATTGCAGCTGCATTTTCCTTTACTGCGGTAGAAAAAATTTCACGGGGATGAACAAGGGTTTTGTTTTGCGTGCCAATTGAGGTTACGTGAATCTGGATTATTTCATGTGCACCGTTCAGACTTATGCATACAAAATGTTCTTTCGGTTCAATTGAATAGTGCTTGATGTAAGGAATGATGTCAGGAGGCTGTTTTATTACTGCCCTCAGATGACAGTTTTTCCGTCTGCCAAGTTCAATGGCAGCGGCAATGGCAAGAGCCCGGCTTTTTCCGACACCCTTGATTTTTTCCAGATTTTCAAGAAGCAGGGAATTTTCCGTGACGTTAAGCATGGCCGCAATTTCTTCGGACATTTTTTGAATGGAGATGCCTTTTATTCCGCTGCCTAAAAGCAGCATTATCAGCTCCGCATCGCTGGGGTAGGAGAGGCCTCTTTGTAATGTTAGTTCGCGAATATTTGGTTTTAATGACATACTTTTATAATTGCTGAACCTTGGAAAAAAAATGCAGAAAATTTTTAAAAATGTGTAAAGGGGTGTAAGATAAAACCGCTAAAATAGCGCGGCTTTATCTTACCTAAAGTTTGCGTTGCAAACTTATTATTTAACTGCTGTTCCTCATTACATTACGGAACAGCGTAAAAAGTCAATCAATTGTTGAAACAATCTTCTTGACTTTTTATGGGGAAAAGAATGTGGGGATATCTGATAAGTTCTGCCATGCTGAATTATTTCGTAAATGACACTATGAACTTTACTTTTAGGACAGAGTCGCATTGTTGATTGAGGGTTAAAACAAAGACTTTTTCTGCCGATAGAATATTTATGCTGAAGAATTTTTTTGAACGAAGATTTACAGAACGATTTATTGAACTTGTGGCTGTTGCGGGACTGGCTTTTTTTGTTTTTTCTTGTAAAACAGTTCCCGTGCAGGAAGAAATTTCAAGAGAAATTGCAGGTTATGGAATAAAATCTGCAGAACAGCTGACTGAGTTTTTTTTAGACAAGAGGTCTGATGCTGATGAAAAAACTGTTTTGAATCTTGCACGACTTTATGTAGAAGAAGGCAGTTTTGAAGGCATAAATTCTGATGTAGCCTTTGTGCAGATGTGTCTGGAAACAGGTTTTTTGAAATTTGGTAACCTTGTGCAGCCAGAATGGCATAATTACTGTGGGCTTGGGGCTATAGATGCAGCTCATCCTGGAGAGCGTTTTGAAACTGAACAGCTTGGAGTGCGCGCTCATATCCAGCACCTGCATGCTTATGGAACTTCTGAAAATGTAAAACTGAAAAATCCGCTTGTAGACCGCCGCTATAAATACGTAAAACCTCGTGGAAAAGCTTTGACGGTTTTTGCCCTTTCAGGAACATGGGCTGCTGACAGAAATTACGGCAGCAAACTGGATGCCCTGCTGACCCAGCTGTCTGAGTATTAGACTGAATTTTCAGGCAGAAAATCAATGAAGGCGATTCTATTACGTTTTGTACAGTTTGTGGTTAGCAGAGATTATATGATTGCTACCAGTCCGAAATTGAAAAAGACCTTTCAAGCTGATTTTCTGTTTCGTCCGGCAAGGCTGCAAAAAAGTCCAGACCTGTGCGGTTTTCTACTTCATCAACGGGAACCGCAAATGTAAAAATATTTTCTGAAGATTTTTCATTTGGCAGAATGAAACCGATTGCAAAAAGTTTTCCATCGTCGTCTTTTGCAAGAAGTGCTTTGTAGTAGAATTCTGGTACAGAAACCTGATTTTTTCCAATTGATTTATATTCGCTCGCAGGTTTTTCCAGAATTGGACCTGAAACTACATAAAGTGTTCCGAATTTTTCAACCCATGTGCGAACTTTTTCTTCAAGATTTTTCCAGATTCCGCGGTTAAAAGAAGGTGCCTGCGGACTCATGTTGCTCATGTAAAAAGAATCGTTCATAGATTCTGTACTCCAGCTTAAATCTGCTGCAGGAGCAAGATGTCCCCTGTCGTAGCCTGAACGTGTGTAATCTTCTGGTGTTGCTGAAAGAGTTGAAATTGCGGGGTCTGCCTTGAAATTATTGGAACGGGAGCTTGCCTTAATCAGTTCCGGTTTTGTAAATTCGTAGGCAACCCATTCACTTTGCTCATATTCTTCGCGGTAGCAAAGTGTAAAACCGTTGTGGCTTACAATTTCGTGGTTTTCGCCTGGTTTTTCATTGCATAAAGGCAGTTCAAGCTCTGAAGTCAGCTGTCCTTGAATTTCAGGCTTCTGTCCTGCATTTTGTAAAGGTTCTGTACTGGCTTCCGGCTGTTTTACCGAGATGGCGGTTGTTGAAATGCTATCTGATTGAGTTTCAGCGGCAGTCGAGGAGTCTGCACTGTAATTTTGTCTGTAGTTTTGTGCAAAAATCAGCAGTGAAAAAAAGAGTACTAGCAGGAAAAGCTTAAAGAGTTTAGCCTGTCTTTTTTTTGATTTTTTATTAGAACGTTTTCTTGAATTTTTTGCTGAAAAGCGAGATTTTCCTGTGTTTTTCATTTTATTTTGCCTGTTTTTGCGTTTACCGATTATTTTGCCTGAGCCAGAAGGCAGACACCTTCTACTATAGCCTTATGTTCTTCCGGGGCAATTCTTGCATAAAGAGTTTCCGGGGTGTCATTTTTCATGACTGGAACTTTGCGCTGAATGAGAATTTTGCCTGTGTCGCAGCCTGCATCTACCAAATGTACAGTACAGCCGCTTTCTTTTTCGCCGCATGCAAGAACTGCTTCATGAACATGATGCCCCCACATTCCTTCGCCCCCAAACTTTGGGAGTAGGGCAGGATGCAGGTTTACGATTTTGCCTGAATATTCTTCTATTATTCTGCCGCCAAGGACTGTAAGCCAGCCTGCAAGAACAATTGCCTGTGCTTTGCAGGTTTTGCAGTGTTCAAGAACTTTGTCAGAAATAGCAAATCGTTTCTGATCCCTAGTTGCAACCTTTGCCTTGTCAGCTCCAAGAATTGAATAGGAACTGACAAGTTCAGTCTGAATTCCGGCTTTTCTGGCTCTTTCCAGTGCAAATGCATCTTTTCTGTCGCTCATTACAACGCAAATATGGTAAGGACAGTTTGGATTGTTTTGTTCAAAGTCTATCAATGCCTGTAAATTTGTGCCGCCACCGGAAACCAGAACTGCAATATCCATCATTTTTTAGTCCTCAAAAATAACGCTGTCATTCTGACTTTTTACTTCTTCAGCTGCACGTGCAACGCGACCAAGCTTGTATGCCTTTAGTTCTGGAGAATCTTTTCTGGAATATTTTGAAGCATTGTCATTAAACATTTTGAGAATAGCTTCTGCATCATCTGCTTTTACAGCCAGCATAAAGCCGATTCCCATATTGAAAGTATTGAAAACTTTGCTTTCTTCTGCTCCACGTCTGATAAGTTCCTTGAAAACTGGAAGAATTTCCCAGCTGCCTTTTTTGATTATTGAAATAAGCTGCTTTTCGCCTTCTTTTGCTTTTGGATACATTCGTGGAATGTTTTCATAGAAACCTCCGCCTGTAATGTGAACCATGCCGTGAATGCTTGAACGGAATTTTTCAAGAACTTCCATAACAGGCCGCACATAAATGCGTGTCGGTGTCAAAAGAATTTCTCCGATTGTCTTGCCCGTGTCTTTTCCATCGACAATAAACTTGTCATCAAAATTTTCTACTAATTTGCGAACCAGAGAAAAACCGTTTGAATGAACACCTGTTGAAGACAGCCCGATTAAAACATCTCCTTCTTCAATTTTTTCACCAGTAATCATTTCATCTTTTTCGCCGACTCCAACACCGAATCCTGCAAGGTCGTATTTTCCTTTGTCATAAAAACCTGGCATTTCGGCAGTTTCTCCGCCTAAAAGAGCACATTTTGAGTCAACGCATCCGTCTGCAACCCCTTTTACCAAATCCGCAGCAACATCTGCATCGAGGTTTCCACAGGCAATATAGTCAAGGAAGAAAAGTGGCTGAACCCCTGAACACAAAATATCATTGACACTCATGGCAACGCAGTCAATGCCGACTGTATCATATTTTCCCATTTTAAAAGCGACATCAAGCTTTGTGCCAACGCCGTCAGTTCCGCTTACCATAACCGGATTTTTCAAACCTGACGGCACAGCAAACATTCCGTTAAAACTGCCCAAACCTGTAAGCAGTCCTGGAATTGCAGTACGTTTTGCATGAGATTTGTACTTGTCAACGGCGCGGTAACCTTCTTCTACATCAACACCAGCTTCTTTGTAATTAATTGTTGCCATATATACCTACCTCGTTTTTATTTTACGGATTTTCCGTTAATTTCTCCTGGAACAGGAATTGGATATTCGCCTGTAAAACAGCCTTTGCAATAGCCGTAATGTTCAGGATTACATTCTTTCATTGCTTCAAGCATGCCGTCTGTAGAAATGAATGCCAGCGAATCAGCTCCTATTTCCTTGCAAATTTCTTCAACATCATGGTTACTGGAAATAAGTTCTGCACGGCTTGGCGTGTCAATGCCAAAGTAGCATGGAAATTTTACCGGTGGACTTGAAATTCTGAAATGAACTTCTTTAGCTCCTGCCCTGCGCAGAATCTGTACAAGGCGACGGCTTGTGGTTCCTCTTACGATGGAATCATCAATTACAACAACGCGTTTGCCGTTTATGTCGGTTTTGTTTGCGTTGAGTTTTACAAAAACCATGTTTTCGCGCTCTTTTTGTGTCGGAGCAATGAAAGAACGGCCAATGTATTTGTTCTTTATGATTCCCATGGCAAACGGAACCCCTGAAGCTCTGGAATAACCGATTGCAGCTCCGATTCCGCTGTCTGGAACACCAATGACAACATCAGCTGGAACTCCACTTTCAGTTGCAAGAACCGCACCCATTCTGATTCTTGCTTCCTGAACGCCAATCTGGTCAATTACAGAATCTGGACGTGCAAAGTAAATGTATTCAAAAATGCATGAACGTTTGGAAGTTCTTTCTCCAAATTCAAATGAAAGAACTTCGTCATTGTTGATGATTACTATTTCGCCAGGATTGATGTCACGGACAAAAGTTCCGTTTACTGCATCAATTGCGCAGCTTTCACTTGCCAGCATCCAGCCGTTTTCAACTTTTCCAAGACAGAGCGGACGGATTCCGTTAGGATCCCTTGCACCAATCAAAGCATTTTCTGTCATTACGCAAAGCGAAAAAGAGCCTTTAATCATCTGAATCGTGTCTGTAAGGGCACGCTCCAAACCTTTTTTATAAGATTTTGCAATAAGTTTAAGGATTACTTCTGTGTCGCTGGAAGAATTGAACGTTGAACCTGTTTCTTCTAGCATTTCGCGCAGAGGTTCGTAATTTGTAAGCTGTCCGTTATGGGCAATGGCAACTGAACCAAGTTTAGAACTTGCAACCATAGGCTGGGCATTTTCAATGCCTTTTGAACCGGAAGTTGCATAGCGCACATGACCTATGGCAAGGTTTCCTTTCAGTTCTGCAAGGTTTTCAGGCTTGAAAACTTCGGCAGTCAACCCCATGCCTTTATGTGTCTTAATTTCACCGTCATTGAATACAGAAATGCCGGCACTTTCCTGTCCGCGATGCTGCAGGGAATACAGCGCAAAATAAACCATAGCAGCAGCGCTCATTCCCTGAGGATTTTCTGCCGCCGGCTGTTCATTTTTATCTGAATTTTTCAAAAAAATCCCTGCAACTCCACATTCATCATGAAGTTTGTCTGCTTCAAGATTGAAAGCTTCTTCAAAGCTCATAATTCAACTCCACGTCCGCCGTTTTCAAGCGACTCTTCCGTCATTTTTTTTCTAAACTCAATGAGTTTTTGTCTGAGTTCTGGATATTTTATAGAAAGAATTTCTACTGCAAGGTAAGCAGCATTTGCGGCATTGCCGATTCCAACTGTTGCAACAGGAATTTTAGGAGGCATCTGTACAATTGAAAGCAGGGCATCCATGCCAGCCAGCCCGTTTGAAACAGATGTTACACATTCAAGTGGCACACCAATTACAGGCAACGCCGTCATGGAAGCAATGACTCCTGGCAATGCAGCTGCAAGACCTGCACCTGCAATAAAAACTTCAGCGCCGTTTTTTTCAGCCTGTTCAACAGTCTGCTTTAACAAATCGCCAGATCTGTGTGCAGATAAAATATAAGCCTCATATTCAACACCAAACTGGCGCAGAACAGGGGCTGCTTTTTTCATAGTTTCTGTGTCTGATTTAGAACCAAAGAATACTGCGACTTTCAAGGTGCTCCACCTCCGCAAAAAATGCAGCGGTCATAGTCATACGGGCGGAAAAAACAACCCGATTGCATATTCAGCTCATAGTCGGTCATAGGGCGACCGGTAGAAACGTTCTGCCCCTGAGTTTTAGCTACAACCGCAGAATATATATGAACCGCCTCTAAAATTTAATATAGCACAAGCAAAAATCTGTATCAACAATCAATCAAAGATCATTAACAAACCTGTGTGCGTAAAAAAAGAAAAAGCTTTCCATGCAAGACACGGAAAGCTACTGACGCATGGCAGAGTCGAACTGCCGACAACCTGCTTAGAAGGCAGGTGCTCTATCCAGCTGAGCTAAAGCGCCATACATTTTTGTAAAATGTACTTGTAAATATAACGTAATTTTCCGTATGTTTCAAGTGGGCTTTTGTCTATTGTAGAATTTATTTTTATGGGCGGAACGTTTGGGGCAACCGGCCTGTCACAGTTCCGCTTTCGCTTCAGGGGCTGTCCCATTAGTTCTGTCATGCTGAATTCTATTTCAGAATCTATACTGAATATAGCGCAGAGCCATCCCGAAACTAGTTCGGAATGACTCTATGAACTTTACTTTTGGACAGCCCCCGCTGACGCGCTGTTCTACGCCGGCGCAGGTTGAGTTTGAAAAATCTTTTGTCTGTCTGCAACCCATAAAAAATTTTCTACACCAATTTCCAGAAGTTTTTATAAAACCTTGTATAAAAAACTGGTTTAGGTCAAAATGTAGCAGAGAGCTCAAGCTGAAAGATGATGCTCATTAATTTTTTATAGGAGAGAAAAAATGAAAAAAGTTGGTTTGATTGGAGGAACGGGGCCTGAGTCAACTCTTGTTTATTATAAAATGCTGAATCATCTGGTTTGCCAGAGTTCCGGGGGAAATGCTTTTCCAGAACTTGTTATTGAAAGTGTAAATCTTTACAAAGCATTGAATTATGTTGCAGAAAAACAGTATCAGCAGCTGGAAGAATATTTATGGCAGAGAATCAGCAATCTTTTGAACTGTGGTTGCGAAATAATTGCACTTACTGCAAATACAATGCACATTGTTTTTGACAGATTGAAGGGTCGGCTTGAAAAAGTGAGCAGCGTTCCATTTGTAAGCATCCCGGAAACTGTATGCAATTATGCTCAGAAGCTTGGGTACAGGAAACTTGGCCTTTTAGGGACGATTTTTACAATGCAGGAAGATTTTTTCAAAAAAGTCTTTGAAAAAGCAGGGATTGAAATTGTTGTTCCTGATGCAGATGCCATGACTGTCATAAACGAAATAATCAGCATGGAACTTGAGGCTGGAATTGTAAAGGAAAGTTCCACGAGCAAGTTGATTGAAAACATAAAAATTCTGCAGGAACGGACGAAAATGCAGGCCGTTGTTCTTGGTTGTACGGAACTGCCGCTTGCCTTGAATCAGGATAATTGTCCTTTACCATGCCTTGACATAATGGATATTCACATAAAGTGTCTGGCAGAACTTTGCATGCAGTAAAATATGTGTCAGTTCTTCCAGTGTATGAAATCTGCTGAAAATTTTGCAGGAAAATAAAAAAAAATTGCGATGGACGGGCTAAGTGCTGGAGCAGTGCGCAGCAGCCACTGGAACGTAGCGCAGCGAAGTGAAGCGGCCGAGGGTACCGAGCTGCGAAAGTACGCTCTGCCAGCTCAGTGCGCCCCGGAAAGAAAATCAGGTTCATAATAAGGCTCTGATTCTCTAATTTCTAAAATACCAGTTAATGGCTTGTCTGCATATTTCATGATTTTCTTTCGGTACTCATAACGAATATCAGAATTGTTGATTTCTTCTCTTCGCTTTTTGGAAAGTTCTAAAAATGATTCTTCTTGGTCTAAACCTAAAAAGCGTCGGTTTAATAAATTTGCAGCAATTCCTGTTGTGCTACTGCCAGTGAATGGGTCTAAAATCCAGGCATTTTCTTTTGTGGATGCAAGAATTATTCGTGCAAGTAGAGGGAGAGGCTTTTGAGTTGGATGTTTTCCGCAAGATTTTTCCCATTTAGCGATTGCAGGCAGCGACCACAAATCCCGCATCTGAGTTCCACCGTTAATTTCTTTCATTAATTCGTAATTGTAATAGTGAGTAACTTTTTTATTTTTTCGTGCCCAGAGAATAAATTCTGTTGAATGAGTAAAAAACTTGCAGGAAAGATTTGGAGGCGGATTTGTTTTTGCCCAGGTAATACAGTTTAAGATGCGAAATCCTAATTCATTGAGCATTTGAGCAACACTGAAAATATTATGATATGTTCCAGAAATCCAGATAGTACCATTTTCTGTAAGCTTTTCACGACATAGACTTATCCACTGCCGATTGAATTCGTTATCTTTTTCAAAACCTTGAGATTTATCCCAAGCACCTTTATTTACAGAAACTTGTTTACCGCTTTGAACAGATATACCACCGTTGGAAATGATATCCTAACCAATCTTTTCAAAAAATAAATTCTCAGAAAACCGTTCACAAATCATTTTTGTCGCATTTTTATCTTTTTCAATTAATATACAGTTACGATTCTTTTTTAGTGCAGCTATACCCACTGAACCACTTCCAGCAAATGAATCTAGAATTATTTCATCTTCACAAGTAACATATTCAATGATTTCTTCACACAAGGAGACTGGCAATTCACTCTGATGTATTTTTTTATTAATTGGCACAGGTTCAATATCAAACATTGTAGGCAGCATTTTTGAAGTCCCACTCATATAGTAATTACCTTTTAATAATGCGCTCTTCTTTGAATCGAAACGCATATTTCTAGCTTTTCCTTTAGAAAATATCATTACATCTTGAGTATTTTTCGCTTTCCGTCCGGTATTACTTACAAAATTCCCTTTTTTCCAAGTAACTTTCGAATAATAAAGAAACCCACTTTTCTCTGCATACGTTTTTATTTGGTATAGATATTTATAATTATTTTCATTCTCAGCTGGAAGAATTTCAACAAGAAAACAGCCATCCTTAAGAACCCTTGATTTTTCTCTAAAATCATTTAATTCGTATTGAAAGCAATCATAATCTGAAAATGAGCGATTGCCTCCCTTATTAGATTTTGAATCGTTCCAGGGGTGATCTGTAATTATACAATCAATTGATTTATCTTTTAGAAACGAAAGATCACGACCATCACCTTCTATTAATACACAGGTCTGTTTTCCATATATTGTTTTATAAACACCTTTCGCAATTCTTTGAAACTTTATTCCTAGGTTTTCGTATATTCTTGCTCGAATTGTTTCATTTGCGCTCTCATTAAAATGAGAATAAGCATCGCTTAAAGAAAAAGAATCTTCAGATTTAAAACATGAAAAAATGCGCTCTGCTAAATTTGCCATTTCTATAAAATCTCCTTGCATATTATTTCGTTTTGTGAAAAGCCAAGCTCATATATCCACGAATTATTTTTTAGAAAGATTTCTAATGCTATGTCTTTTGAATGAGCGTCCGCAAAACCCAAAATTTGAAAGTTTTCACATAACGAATTATTTGGAGATAAAGTTATACCTTCACTTGTATAAAAGATGAATGATTTCATTTTTTGATCCTTGATCAAATTTTAAAATAGATCAAGTACTTTTTTTAGATTTTTCTGTAATGTTCTGGCGTTACAAATTCTATGAAACCTTTATCTCGTAAATATTGAAGCTGTTGCCGAATCTTATCTTTGATAAAATTATTTTCAGGATGTTTTACTTTTAACTCATTTTCGAAAGCGTACATTTGATTAAGTGAAAAGTCTTTTGTAGGAATTTTCTCAACACACATTAAAGTATCAAGTAGCCAACTACGAGATTCAAGATTTGAAGTTTTTAACGATTTTGTCTTCGCATAATTTGAAATTACAGTTTTGTGTTGTATTTCAATTTGATTTTTTACAATAAAAATTTTACCAGAATCAGGTATAGAGGAAATATCAATATTACAACCTGTCCAACCTGCTCTTTGTGCATTAGGTCCAAGAGGTTTTCGTTTTATAATTATCTGAGGAGTGAAAAAGTGATTTGGAATTAAGATAAAATTGTCAACAGCATAATTCTTGTAAGTCATAAAAAAGAAATTTGGATTTCTAAAAGATGTAATTCTAGAAATCATTGTAGAATATTCACCATCTGTAATTGTTTTAGATAGTTTTCCAGAATTGCTCTCTTTACTTTTCAATTCAAAATCAGCCGAACAATCTTTGCAATAAAAATCACCTGTTGGATGATTGTTTTCATATCGATTTATATATGGCTTTCCGCAAATAGGACAATATAAGTTTCTTTCGACCCAATCTTCTGTGAGAACTCTGCTTTTTTGAGAATTACTATTATAATTTTCTGCTAATTGTAAATTAAAATCAAAAGTCATTTTTTAGCGTTAATTGGCTTTTCCCGCCAACCCATTTAATAAACGGTTTTGCCAGCATAATGTATAGATTATACCCCATTTTTGAGATTTTTACCATAATTAATATGATTGTATTAATATGATTAAAATTGCTGCGGAAAATTTTACCATTCCACATGCACTATATCTGAAAAAATTTATTGCCAGAAATGCAGAAACTGCTGCAAGAAAGATTGATTATAAAAAAACTGATATTTATGAAGGTCAGATAATGATTACATGGGATAAAATCTCTTCAATCGGAAAATTTGAAGTTGAGGGCAGGACTTTGCGTCAGGCAATTATTGAACGGTTTGAAAACTGATTTCTTGCAAAAATCAATTTATTGGACTGTTTGCAAAATGGGCAGCTGCTTTGCAGGAATCTTCGAAAGTTGAAAATTCCTGCGGGTTCGGACAAAGGATTGGAGCACCGCCGGAGGCGTTCGGCTTTGCCGAATGGAGCGCCCCGACGCGGAAGTGCGGAAAGCCTGGTTTTTTGTGGAGCCGGAGCGGAACAAAAAATGGCCCCACCATTAACTTCTAAGAAAAAATTATTTTTTGAGTGGCGTTTTTTTTATGCCGAACGCAAAGTTTATGGCGTTTTTGGGGCATGAGTCGATGCAGGCACCGCAAAGGCAACATTCGCCGATGTCGATTTTTTCTGTCTGAACCATTTTATTTACGTCCAGTCCCATGACGCAGTTTTTGCTGCATAATTTGCAGTTGATGCATTTTGATTTTTCGGTTTTCAGGTAAAGTCCCGGCAGATGCAGAAGTTTGCGCAGGAAAAGGCCTGTGTTCATGAATGGAGCCATCCAGCACATATAATGGCAGAATGCCCTGCGTCCGAAAATCAAAGGCAGGCCGAACAGAAAAAATACTACAAAGTAGTAAAGAATGAACATTTTCGGTTTGTTGACGGAAACTCCGTTTTCTGTATACATGAGCGGATTAATTTTTTTTATGCCGCCACTTCTGATGTATAGGAAGATTATTGTTCCAAGCCAGATGAGCCAGATTACATATTTTATGAGTTTGAGTTTGCCGAGTTTGGGCTGTTTGCTGTTGACGTAGCCTGCAATTTCTCCAAATCCTGCTCCAGGACATGCCCAGCCGCAGAAGAGTCTCCCGAAAAAAATGGAAAAAAGCAGCTGGAATGAAAACATGATGAAGCTTCCGTTGATGACGCTTATCATGGCGGCTTCTGTAATGATGTACGGTGACAAATAGTTCATCGTAATTGGGAATAAAAGTGCTGAAATAAAAATTATCAGTCTTCGGATTTTCTGTTTTTTCATAGAATCTTTCATATAAATCTCACATAAAAAGTCAATACGACCGGTCAAGGCACGCTTCGCTCAAGGCCTTGACTCGCTCGTTTTCAGGGGTTGTATTAACCCCTGAATGAGGAAGTTCGCAACGCGAACTTATGAAAAAACTCTGGCGGTATTTCAGGCAGAGTTTTTATTGTATATCCTGCATTAAAATTCCTGCATCAGAGGGCTGGGCAGGTGCATTTTGTTTTGTCGTAAAGGTTTTCAATTTCTGGTTTTAAAAGCCCCTGGAGGATGAGCTTGAAGTTGTAGTCTAAAAACTCAATTTTCGTCATTTCCATTGCGCGCAGAATGTACATTTCTTTTTGGAAAGCCAGGCGGATTATGCCTGTAATGCTGCCCCATAGCCAGAATGTTGCCGGCAGAAGTTTGAGGTTGCTGTGAACTATGCCTGCATCTATTCCATTTTGCAGAAAAAATGCAATGTCGCTGTTTATCATGCGGACTGCGTTGCCTGTGTCTTTTACTGCCTGTGGTGTTTCTTTGGAAACATCGTCGCTGTTGATTGTTTTTTGGGAAAGTTCAAAGTAGAGCGGTTCCCTCTGATAATAGGACACAAGTTCATAACAGAGGGATTTAAAACATTCAAAGAAAGACGTGTTCTCTGTAATGGCTTTGTGCAGATGTTCGTAAAGTTTTTGCATACTGCTGTACGTAAGGTGCTGCAGGATTTCTTCCTTGCTTTTAAAATAGACGTAGATTGTTGCCTTGCTGTATTGAGAAAGGGTTGCAATTTCGTCCATGGTTGTTCCTGCAAATGACTTTTGTGCAAAAAGTGTCTGTGCTGCCTGAAGTATGTTCTTTCTGTGGAACTGTGCAAGAGCTTCCTTTTTAGATTCTGTCATGGGCTTTAGATTTCTCCTGTTTGTTTTGTAATGTGAGTATATTTACTGAACTCTTAGTTTAGCAAATAGTATTATAGTTTAGTGATGGTGTCAATAAGATCTGAAAATTTTGCGGGGAAATAAAAAAAATTGCGATGGACGGGCTAAGTGCTGGAGCAGTGCGCAGCAGCCACTGGAACGTAGCGCAGCGAAGTGAAGCGGCCGAGGGTACCGAGCTGCGAAAGTACGCTCTGCCAGCTCAGTGCGCCCCGGAAAGAAAAAAATTATTTTTTGAATGTGGTTTAGACGAAAATTTCGTGTCAGTTTCTGTGGAACAGTTTCTGGAAAAATCCGATGCTTTTTTTGTGCTCGGTGTCTGAATCTTTTGATTTTGTGTAGTTCATGATTGAGTCGGGCGTTCCTGCAACAAGGAAAATCATTTTTGAGCTAAGTACGAAGTCTGCTGAAGTAATTGTCTGAATTTCCTGAGAGTTTTCTGCATGAAAACCGATTATGTTCAGGCCATAATCCTGCCTGAGTCTGCTTTCTGCAAGGGTTTTGCCGTCCTGAGAGTCCTTTATTTTTATTTCTGCAATTGAAAAATTCTGCGAAACTGGCATGTAGTTGAAAAGGGATTCTGAAAGAATCATTGGTACGAGGTGAACTGCTGCGTCCAGGTCTGGGTATATGACCTTTGTTGCGCCGACTAGTTTTAGAATTTCGCCGTGTTCGTTTGACCTTGCACGCACGATTATATGTTCTATGCCGATTTTTTTCAGGTGATTGGTTACCATGATTGAAGATTCCAGCTGGCTGCCTAAATCTATGATGGCAACATTTACATCTTTTGAAATGACTTTTTTTAATATTTCTTCGCCTAAAGCGTCTGCAATATAGGCATTTGTTACTGCCGATTTGTATTTTTCGACAATTTCTCGATCTTTGTCAATGATTATGAGTTCGGCATTGCTGCCTGACAGTGCGTCTGCCATCCTGCAGCCGAATGAGCCAAGTCCGATTATTGCTATTGTTTGCATTTTTTTCCTCCAATCCTGATGTATTCCTGCTGTCTGTTCATGCAGGCAGTTTTTCTGCTGTATGCTGTCTATCCTACAAGTATATTTTCTTTTGGAAAATCTGCAATTGAGTCGAGTGTTCTGGTTTTGTGCAGACTGTCCAAAGCTATGAATGTAATGCCCGTCCTTCCGGCGAACATTAAAAGCATTGTAAGAATCTTGCCTGGTTCAGAAAGGCTGGACGTGATTCCTTTTGAAAGTCCTACTGTTCCGAAGGCTGAAACTGTTTCAAAAAATAAGTCAGAAACGGAAAAAATTCCTTGCTCAAGCGCCTTGCTTTCTGAAATGAGGAGCAGGCCGTAAAAAACGAAAAGAAAGCAGATGCCTTTCATAAATATAGAAACGGCTTTTTCCTGTGTTTCTTTTGCTATGTCTCTTTTGAAAACTGAAACGTCATTTCTGTCAGAAGAACTTTTGTAGGCAATGGAAATCAGCAGAAAAATTGTGGTTGTTTTGAGGCCACCTGCCATAGAACCTGGACTTCCGCCTGTAATCATCAGCAGAATGGAAACAAATGTTGAAAAAGGCGAAAAAGAGGCCTGCGGAATTGTTTCAAATCCTGCGGTTCGCAAAGTTGTCGACTGAAAAAAAGCACAGTTCAAGGCATGCAGAATTTGTGCGAGTGAAGATTTGCCGGAAATTGCAAAAGCCTTGTTGTATTCTGCAAAAAAGAAAATGACTGTTCCCAGTGCAAGCAGGGTGAAAGTCATTAAAAGTACAATTTTTGTATGCAGGCTTAAAATTTTGCGGGTGTTGTCTAAGTTTTTGTTTCTGCTGAATTTTCTGGATATAATCATGATGAGGTTTGCAAAAACTGTAAAGCCCAGACTGCCTGTAATTATCAGCATGGAAACTACAAGGCAGACGGACGGAATTTGGGTAAAGCGAGCCAGGCTGTCAGAATAGGGGGAAAAGCCTGCGTTGCAGAATGCCGAAACTGAAATAAATGCTGCATTAAAAAGCCAGTCTTTTTCGCCGTGGAATCTAAAAATTACGGCAAGAATCACGGCTCCCAGACCCTGAAAAAATGCTGTTGTTTTCAAAATGAATTTTATAATCTGCCTTGATTCAAGAGCTGACTCTTCCGTAAAATAGTCGCGTATAATGTTTTTGTTTAGCAGTGAAATTTTTTTTGCCGAAAAAACAAGAAAAACGGTAAAAAAAGAAACTAGTCCGAGTCCTCCGCTTTCAATCAAAAGCATTAGAAAAACAAAGCCTGTTTTTGTGTAGATGCTCATGTCAACGGAAGAAAGTCCAGTTACGCAGATTGCCGAAATTGTCGTAAAAAGCGAATCTATGAAAGGTACGGCTTTGCCAGAATTGTAGCAGCATGGCAACTGCAAAAGTACAGCTCCTGCGGATGCCAGAAGGAAAAAATACAGGAAAAGCCGTAACGAAACATATTTTATTTTGATTTTAAAATCCATTGCCCTTAAAATATAGCACAAGTCTGCATGAATTGCATTGTATTTTTAGCGCAACTGCCAGATTGTTCAGGCCACTCTCATTCAGGCACACTCGTATTCATGCTTTTTTAATAGTAGAATGTGTAAAAATCGTATTCTCCAGTTTTCCAGCCGTTGCTTTCATAAAATTTTTTTGCAGTGTGGTTTTCTTTGTCTGTAACAAGGATAAATCCTTTGGCTTTGTTCTTAAAATATTCTTTTACGCTTTGCATAAGCTGAGTGCCGAATCCTTTGCAGCGGAATTCTTTTTTTACAAAAAAATCATTTAAAACCCACTGCGGTTTGAGAGAAACCGTTGAATATGAAGGATAAAGCTGAATGAAACCTGCAGGTACACCGCAGTCTGTATAGGCAATGAAAATTTTGGACTGATTGTTTTTTATCCTTTCCTGAACAAATGCCCTTACTTCAGTTTCTGACTGACCGGAAACGCCGTAGAATGTCCTGTATTCCATTATGAGTTTTACAGCTTCTTCTAACTCTTCTGTGCCTGCAATTTTTATCATAATTTTTTCTCTCCTGATTTTTGATAATTTTTCTTAATCTGCGGATTCTGCAGAATATTCTGCTTTTTTCTGTGAGATGTCAAGTTGAGCAAACTGCCTGAGAAAAATTCATCTGCATAAAGGCTTGCCGAAGGGGCTGTTTTGACAGTGGCACACATTCAGAATAATAAACCGTCATTTCTGGAATTTCCTTCTATTGCGAGTGCCCGGACACGGGAAGAAAATTAATAATTCTTGACTTTTGCCAGAGTCCTATGTAATATTATTACAATGCTGTTGGCATTATAGTTCATGCTATGTTGTGAAAAATCGGTTTTTTGATTTTTCATTTATTTATCAGAAGAAAAAAGTCGGTTTGAATAGGTTTGCAAAGGAAATCTATCAGTTTACCGGCTTTTTTTGTTTAGATGTACTGTTTTCTGCAAAAAAAGGTTGAACAGCTCGTTTTTGCCTTGATGTTTTAAGGGAGTGCCTAATTTTTATTTCTTTTGTTTTTGACTTTTAAGTCTGTAAAGTTGACGAATAAAAGAGTTTAAATTAGTATAGTTTTTATATGGGTGTTATTACAAGTCAAAAGATTTCATATTACTACGATCAGTATCGTGACAAAGAAATTGCTTTTACTAAAGATATTCTGAAAACTCTTGGAATAGACCCGAGACAGATTTACATAAGGTGTAATGGTGTTCAGTGGCCTTGCATTATAAATTCGATTTCTCTCATGAATTCTAGAATCATTCTTGGAACGAAGGGCGGAGCCTATGCCCAGCTTACAAAAGAAGAATCTGTTCCTGTAAGTTTAAGATTGTATTTTATTGAATCTGGCAATCAGGCCATGAGTTTTTTTGTTTCTGCACATGTAACAAATGTTACTCCTTATATGAATTCAAAAGATCTGGCTGTTTTTACTTTAAGCTATACTCAGCGCCCGCCGGATGATTTGATTGAAAAAATCGGTGTGCTGCTTGAAACAAATGCAAATGCAATCCGTCGGCGCGAAGACCGCATAATAATTAACGAAGACAGCAAGCGCAAAATTGGTCTTACAAAGGCAGAATCAATCATCTACGTTCAAAATGTTCCGCGCCATTGTGTAATTCGTGACCTGTCATTTTTTGGAGCAAAGGTAATCCTTATAGGAGTTCCCAAGTTTTTGGAAAAAAAAGAAGCTGTTTTGTGCCTTCTGTTTGATGACGTTCCGAATCCTGTGCTGATAAAAGGTACAATCGTAAACTCTTCGCGGATTGAAGGCCGGAAGGACTTGATTTTTGTAAATGTAAGCTTTTTTGAGAAAGAAGTTCCATTTGTATACAAGCTCCATATAAATTCTTTTCTGTCTACAGTTCATAAAAAACAGCTTTCTGCTGCAGAACAGCTGGCGCTTCAACAACAGAATCTTGCAAGACAAGCTATGCTGGACAAGGCAAATGCTGCAAAGTCTCAGGGATTTTCGAATCAGGGGCAGGGAGCAGGTGCTGTTGCTCCACAACCTGCAGTTAACGCTGGAGTTCAGGGAACTGTTACGCCAGCACAGCCAGGAGGAGTGCAGACTCAGCCTGTACAGTCAGCTGCTCAGCAGGAAACTGCTAAATAGATACCAGCATCTTCTGAAAATTTATATAGCATATTTGAAAAATCAGCTGCTGCCACGAAAAAAGGGATGAATTCGTTTTTACAAATTTAAGGATAATCTTCCTGCATTTTCTGAGTAGAAAGCTGATTATGTACTTAAAAAATAGTGTGAGGATTTTATGACTTCCAGTAACCCTTTGGATACAGTTTTTTATGTAACTTTGCCGGAAAATTTTGATTTGTCAAAACATGCATTTCAAATTGACAGGACTATTCCCCTGCCTGTGCAGAAAAAAGATGGACAGGCTGATGAAGATTTTTCTTTGAAGGACTTAACTCAGGAACAGATTTTGGCAGGCATTTTGACGGTTCTTGGTTATGACCGCGAAAACAAAAATGCTGAATATTACCGTTCGATAATTACTCATGTACGTCCTGACATAAAAAAAGAATTGTCCGAAGCTGCGATTTTAAAGACAAAGAACGAAGATTTTGATATGGCAGAAGAACTTTTCACTGCTTTGCGAGGGCTTGATCCTGCTGACATAGGCATTACGTTGAATTATGCATTGTATCTTGACCAGAGGGCAGATTCGTACCGCCGTTCTTCCCTTATTGATGATGCTGATGCCTGTGATGCAGAGGCCGAGGCAAATTATAAAATTGTTATGGAAAATGATCCTGCTGTTCCTGACGGCTTTTTCAATGCAGGTTTTTTCTACATGAAATGCCATGATTTTCGCAAGGCTCGTGACTGCTTTGAAACTTATGTTGCGCTGACTTGTGATGTTTCGGATGAAGATCTTGGACAGAACGGAATCTATAAAAAGGAACGGGCTCAGGAAATTCTGGATAATATAAAAAATCAGAATATGGATGATGAACGCTTCAAGGCCGCCTATGAGTTTATAAATCGTGGTGAAGAAGAAAAAGGTCTGGATAAAATCCGTGAATTTTTGCAGGCAAATCCGCATGTTTGGAATGCATGGTTCATGCTTGGCTGGGGACTTCGGAAACTTGGGCGCTTTCAGGATGCAAAACAGTCTTTCTTAAAGTCCATGGAGTGTGAAGGCGGCGAACATAATCCTGATACATTCAATGAACTTGCTCTTTGCTATGTTGAGGAGCAGAATTTCACCGATGCTCAGAAATGTTTTGAAAATGCGCTTACACTTGATCCTGAAAATACTAAAATCATGTCAAATATGGCTTTCCTTCAGTTGAAGCTTGGAAATCCTGAACTGGCAAAAAGTTATTTTCAGGCTGTCTTGGAATTCGATCCAAATGACAAAATTGCCCTGAATGAACTCGACAAAATGGAAATCTAAGGAAACATTGAATAAATTTTATTGAGGATTTTTTAGTGTTAACCTTGAAAGCAGCTGATTGTCCGTAAATCAATGTCTTACGGTAATTTGATGGAAGGTGCTGTGTAATCGTTTCAAGTGTTACTCAGCACTCCCTAAAACTATTTATGCAGCGGCGACAAGTCAATTTTATCGCCGTTTTTTATGCCGTTTGCCTTAAACCAGCCTTGCGGAACTTCCAGAGCATAGCGTGCAGAAGATGTGCTTTTTACAGGCTCCAGACTGAACGGCTTCATGTCAAAAATGCTGCGTATTTTTCCAGTCGAATCGATATAGGCAAGTGAAAGAGGCGTCGGGGTATTTTTCATCCAGAAACTTAGGAGCTGGTCGTATTCAAAAACAAAAATCATGCCAGTACCGTCTGGAATTTTTTTTCGATGCATAAAGCCGTAGCTGCGCTGCTCATCAGTTTTTGCAATTTCAGCTTTTACAGGAATATTTGTTCCACTGCTGGTTTGAATGATGAAAGTTTTTGAGTCAAAATCAGGCTTAAATTCTTTGGAATTGCATGACATGCAGAAAAAGCTGAATATTACCGGCACTAAGATTAAAAATTTTTTCATATAAAATCCTGTTTTTACAATATGTCCTTACAATGTATCTAAAAACATTTTTGCAGTCATTTCTGGAACTGAATCTTCAACATTTTGCTGCCCTGAAGTTTTTTTCAGCACAGTTTTGTCTGTATATTTAAGTGTCAAAGGTCTTTCCAGGGACATCGAAAGTGAGTCATTTTCCCAGACAGATTTTTCCGGATTCAGAAAACCAGGGTTGCCGTATTTTTTACACAATGTAGTGAAAATACTGTAGTGATCGATTTTTTCTTTATTCAAGTTGATTGTTATTATAAAAAGCCTGTCTTCATAAAACTGAAACCAGCATCGATCCAAAAAAGAATCTACATGGCCAGCCTTTGCATCGGTTTCAATTAAAATCCTGTTTTCTCCAGGCAAAAGGGAAACGTCTCTGTCTCCATGATAGCCGAAAGCTGGATTTTTTTGCAGTAAATCTTTTACCTCATCAACGCTCATGCCAAGCCGTATTCTTGCATAGCCGTCAGGCAGCTGGCTTTGTGCAAAAATCAAACATGAAGCGAAAAATAATAGGACTGCTGTAAAACTTAACCGAAATTTCTTAAAAAAAGTCATGGCCAGTACAATTTATTTGAGCTGATGCTTAATGTGATATTGTTTTGACAAAGTCACATTTTTTACAAGATCCGAACAGTTAGGTATTATAATTTTTGATTTTTCAAGCCTGATAAGCGGATTTTTCTGTAGCTGAATCAGAATTACCGGCTGTTGTTCCTGCGGAATTCCACACATGTTTGCTAAATCCTGAAGGGAAAGTCCTGTTTCATAGGAAGTTTTTGTGTTTATATTGATTCTGGCTTTTTCAACTTGAAGGGCAAGCATGTCTAGAAGTTTGTATATAGGGTCAGGAATCTGTGCATTGGAAAGTTGCCGGAGCATTGACCATAATCTTTCCGCAAGAGTTGTGGTAAGTTTTGTAATCAGTTGTGATTGTGTTGAAACCATCTGGTCAAAGTTCTTGCGGTTTACAGTCATAAGGCGACATTCTTCATCAGCAACTGCGCTTGCAGAGCGAGGTTTGTTTTCAATCAGGGCCATTTCTCCAAACATATCGCCTTTTTTAAGAACGGCAAGAGTTACTTCCTCACCGTTTACAACTTTTGTAATTTTTACCTTTCCTTCCTGAATAATGAACATTTCTGCACCCCGCTGGCATTCAGAAAAAATCATGGTATCTTTTGGATAAAACCTTATTAAATCGGCTGTTGGTTCAAAATAAACAGCCCTGGATTTTTGCCGCAGTTCCATAAATCGTTTTTTTGCAGCTGCCAGATAAGCTCCATCTGGGCTGGATTTTACGTACTGGTAATATGCATAGGCGGCAATGCTTGGTTTTTTGATTTTTTCATAATACTCGGCAACATGAAAAATCTGTTCAGTACTTTCTGAAACTGTATTTTTTAGAGTAAGGCGAGTCAATTTTTCGTTCATCTCGCGCATGGAATTTGCAAAGGTTCTGATGATTTTCATAGCTACAGGCGTGTTTTTTGCTATGAGTTCCGAATATTGATCACGTTGCACGGTAATTGCAACGACATCGGTAAGCGCAATTACATTTTCAATCTGAGCATGCCTTGACATGCATGGAATTACACCAACAAAGTCTCCTGGCCCCAAGATTTTTGCATTTGGTTGTGCAATGAAATCAGAAACCAGACAGCTTACATGCCCTCTTTGAATGATATAGAAACGGTCGTTTACGTTTTTACCTTCAACAACCAGATATGAACCTTTTCTGAAATTAGTAAATGATAACTGTAACACTTTTCCCCGTCTCCGTAAGTCGAGTATAAAAAACAGATATTGTACTGAATGCTGAATAATCCGCATTCATCTTATTTGTTGTTTCCATTTTTTGTCAATTTCAGTATCGGCAAAAAAAAGGATTTGTTAAACTGATTTTTGACTTGCTCTTATAAGCTTCCATATACATTCGCTGGGACAGCCTGCTAAACAAAGCTGGTGGAGGCATCTTTGCCACAGAAAATTATTTCGTTTTCAAGGTAAAATCCTTTTTCCGCAAAAACTTTTTCACGGACAAAATTTACAAGAGCAAGCACATCTGATTGGGTTGCTTTATTTCTGTTGATTATGATGTTGCCGTGCCATGGAGAAATCTGTGCGCCGCCGATTGAATAACCTTTCAGCCCCAGAGAATCAATTATTTTTCCGGCAGGTTCTCCAAATTCATGATTGTTTTTAAAAACGCTCCCCGCCGACGGAAACTTAAAATGGCCTTTTTCAAGCCTTTGCTTTATAAATCCGGCACATTTCTGTGAAATTTCATCTTTTTTGTCAGATGATTCCTGATTTAACTTGAAAAGACCCTTTGTGATGATTTGTCCATGACTAAGCGGTGAAATTTTATAGCCCCAGTCGTCTCTGCAAAAATCATACTGCTCAATTTTTAATTGGGAATTTACGTATTCGGCCTTTTCCAGAACATCGCTTACAGAAAGTTCAAAGCATCTTGCGTTCATAAAAAGAGCTCCGCCCACACTTCCTGGCAAACCTGCAAATCCTTCAATCCCAGAAAGGCAGTTTTCTGTACAGAATGAAACAAGCCGGCTCATTGCGGTTCCGCTTGAAGCCGATACAAAAACGGAATTTCCTTCCTTTCTTTCTATTGAAATGGAATTTAATGCACTTGTTGAAATGACAATTCCATCAAAACCTTCATCGGAAACAACGATATTTGTTCCTCCGCCCAGTATAAAGTAGGGGATTTTATTTTCCCTGCTGAATTCCAGAATTTTTATGAGGGAAGAATCGTCTTTTGGCTCGGCAAAAATCGGTGCATTTCCTCCTATTTTAAAAGAAGTTTTAGGTGCTATCTTTTCGTCAAATAATATGCGGCCTTTGAAACTTGTGCTGATATTGCTTTTTTCAGTTATTTCCCGTAGATTATACATTATTCTTATACTATAAAAGAAATAAGGCTTTTGTAAAAGAGAAACTGGACTGTCTTTTGGTTGAAACTTAATATTGCAGTCCTGAAATCCAGAAAGCTGAAAATTCAGAAAAAGAACGCCGTTTTACAGCGCCGGAGATTTTTATGGGATTACGTTTATATAACACTATGGGGCATAGCATGCAGGATTTTAAACCGATAACTGAAGGTCAGTGCGGTTTTTACGGTTGCGGACCTACTGTTTACAACTATGCACATATCGGCAATCTGCGTGCGTATGTTTTCCTGGATATACTCGACAAAACCCTTTCCATGCTCGGCTACAAAGTCAATCATGTAATGAACATTACCGATGTAGGTCATTTGACAGGCGATGGTGATGCTGGCGAAGACAAAATGAAAAAATCTGCGGAAGAAAGGCATCAGTCTGTTCTGGAAGTTGCAAAGTTTTATACAGAAGCCTTTATGAAAGATATTGATGCTTTGAATATCCGCCATCCTGATGTAATCTGTAAGGCAACCGACCACATTAACGAAATGATTGAACTTATCAAAAAAATCGAGGCAAACGGGCATACTTACATGGCAGGCGGTAACCTGTATTATGATATTTCAACTTACCCGGATTACTGCAAGCTTGCAAACTTGAACCTTGAAGATTTGGTTGCAGGTGCCGGCAAAAGAAAAATTTCTGTAATCGATGAAAATAAACGGAATCCAGGGGATTTTGTACTTTGGTTCACAAAATCCAAGTTTGAAGACCAGGCCATGACATGGGACAGTCCATGGGGCCGCGGCTATCCTGGCTGGCATATAGAATGTTCTGCAATGAGCATGAAATATCTTGGAAAGCATTTTGACATTCATACAGGTGGAATTGACCATATTCCTGTTCATCATACAAATGAAATTGCCCAGAGCGAAGGAAGTTTTTCCGAAGAAGACAGACGTCAGGGGCCTTGGGTAAATTACTGGCTGCATAATAATTTTTTGATTCTTGAAGGCGGCAAAATGTCAAAGTCTTCTGGAAATTTCATTACCTTGCAGACAACTCTGCCCGCAGAAAAAGGCTATTCGCTAAAAGACAAAGGATTTGCCCCCTTGGATTACAGATTTTTCCTGCTCGGCGGGCATTACAGAAAACCACTTGTGTTCTCTTTGAATGGAATGGAGTCGGCAAAGCAGGGAAGAGCCGCTTTGTATGAAAGAGTTGCAAAACTTGTTGTAAAAGCAAAAACTGAAGAAAAAATTGAATTGAAAAATGAAAATTTTTCTGAAATTCTTGAAAAAATCGCTTCCTCCGCACAGGAGTCTGAAAGCCTTAAAAAATTTCGTGAAGGACTTGAAAATGATCTTGCAACTCCTGTTGCAATTTCTGCAATGCAGAAAGAATCCAGCGGAAAAGGCCGCCGCGCAAGCGAATGTCTGGCTGATATTTTTGTCATGGACAAGGTTTTGTCTTTGAGCGTAATTGAAAATGCACTTGCCATTGTAGAAAAGCAGGAAAAAGCAAAGGCAGCTGATTTTGATGATCATGCAGGAGACCCTGAAGCCGAAGAAATTACAGCCCTTGTAGCAGAACGTTCTGCTGCCAAAAAAGCAAAAGATTTTGCACTTGCTGATAAAATCCGTAACGATTTGACTGCCAGAGGTATTATTATTATTGACACCTCTTCAGGCTCTGTCTGGAAACGCAGCTAGAGTGCAAGCTGAACATAAAATATTTTTCTTGATTTGTTCAGGTAGAAAGGTACTGTGTCTGTGTCGGATTATGCAGGTTGATTTTTTGGATTTTTTTTACAGATTAGTGTAACTTTTGGGAGTTATTTGTGTTTACAGACATAGCTGGAAATCGGGATGAAAATGAGCAGGTTTTACATGCGAACCATCCTTTAGATTTTAAGAAGATATATGATGAAACGATGCAGCTTTTGTACAAAGTTTCCTATCGGGTTGTTAATGATGAAGAAGCTGCTGAAGATTTAGCACATGACTCTCTGATAAAGGCAAACGAAAAAGCGCTTGTTTTTCCTACGATAAATGATGCTAAATATTGGCTCATCAGGGTTGTAAAAAATGCTTCTCTAAACTACGTAAAGCGGAAGCAGCGCGAAAAAAAGGCTTATGAAAAAGTCCTTTACGAAGATCATAGAGCAGCTCCTTCTGGTGAAACTGATTATTTAAAGGCTGAATCCATGCAGACTGCAAAAGCAGCACTGGAAAAATTGCCGCCGCATTTAAAGGAAGTTTTGGTTCTGCGCGAATATGCAGGCCTAAATTATAAAGAAATCGGGAAGATTGTTGGAATTACGGAAGATAATGTAAAGGTTCGCGTTTTCCGCGCCCGTGAAAAACTGCTCACATTTCTGGAGGCTGATGATGTTTACCTGTCCTGAGAAAGACATTCATTCAATCTATATAGATGGCGAGCTGCCTGCTGAATTTAAGGCAAAGTATGAAGCACATGTAAACTCCTGCAAAAAATGCAGCATGGAACTGCATAAGCTGCAGAAATTACATCAGCTTCTTCAATCAGACAGCATCAGTTTGAATTTTTCGGAAGCTGCAGCAGAAGCTGGATTTAAAAGGCTTGAAAGCCGCCTTTCCTTTAGAAAAGTTACCTCTTTTGCTGAAAATAGCAGGGACAGACATTTTTTCATGTCCGTTTCAAAGTTTGCTGTTCCGGCTGCAGCTGCTGCAGCGGTTTTTGCTTTTGTTCTTCCAGTTCGCATTGCAGGGCTTAAGGCTTCCAATGTTTCAGTTTCAGCTTCCGCATCAAATGAAATTCAGCCGATTGTAGCAAAAGCTTCTATTTCGGCAATGCCCATTTCTGAAAACGGAATTTTCGTAAATGGAAATCTGTCTCAGGATTCCATTTCAAATATTGCCGGCCACAGAACACCCGTTTCTTCATCTCCTTTGAATCGTTCGGCTGCAGCTGCTGTTTCAGGCAGTGATTTGTCAGGTCTTGCCGTGCATTATTTGGGCAAAGAAACTAATGACTCTTCCAGTGCCGCAGAGCGCAGAATAAAAAAAATGCGCGAAGCACTTGTTGCCGTTGACATTTTCCGCCCTGAATTTGGTGATTCTCAAACAGTGCAGATTAATATTACAATCCCTTCGGTCGGCAGCATTCCTGTTTCGGCAGAATCTTTTGAACAGGCTGCAGAATAGACAAAGTGTTTACACGTTTTTCATATTGCTTTAGAAAATATCCTCTTTTCAGGACATTCCTGTGGAGCTGCGTGATTATAGTTGCGCTTGCAGTTTCAATAATCGTAAATATCCGCATGACTTTAGTACCAGAACTGGAACTCGTAGAACCTTCCATCGGTTCTCCCGGAGATGTGATTTTTTTGCGCGGCCAGCATTTCGGTACTCTTAGAAACAACGGTTTTGTTGAAATAGGTGGAGAACGCCTGACAGCAAGCAGTTACCTTGCATGGTCTGACACAGAAATAAAACTTCTTTTGCCTTCCAATGTGCAGGAAGGGCTTGTAATTGTAGACATTTCTGGCCGCCGTTCGCAGCCTAAGGTATTTACCAATGAAAACACAATTCCTGTGGCAGTTCCCCAGACTCTCCTTTCAAAAAAGCCGTCAATTGATTCATTTTCTGCAAATTCTTTGGGCGTTGGTCAGCTGCTTGTAATTTCAGGTTCTAATTTCGGCGAAATTAGAAAAGATTCGAAAGTCCTTTTCAAAGTTGAAAGGGAACTGAGAGACAGCGAAGAGTTCCGCATTTCTGCCGACTCTTCAGAATTTATTGCAGGAAATATTGACGACTTTGACTATGAATCCTGGTCAGACAAAGAAATCAAGGTTAGGATTCCAGACGGAGCTGTAAGCGGCAATGTGTTTGTTCAGACAGAAAAAGGCAGGTCTTCTCCCAAAAACTTAAAAATAGTTTCCTGCGGAGCAAAACAATATTTCAACGACAAGACATATCTTGTTCGTGTAAAGACCGATATTTCAAATGTAGCGGCAACTTCTGCCAGTTCATTTACGCTGCATATTCCACGTCCTGAATTGTCTGCAACTCAGCCTGTAATAGAAATGACGGAATGTATGCCCAAGCCTTTGCTGGAAAATTATCACAACAGCGTAATTCAGCATGCAGAATTCCGCAGCGTAAAAGAAGAACCCTTGGAATTCAAGCAGGATTTTATGATTAAAGTTTTTGAAATTTCCTGCAGGATAAACAGGGAGCAGGTTCGCCCTTTTTCAGACAGGCAGAGACCGTTATTTGTCGAATATACCAAGCCCAACGTTTACGAACCGTCCGATAATCCTGAAATTGTCAAGCTTGGTGCTGCAATCGTAAAAAAAGAAAGGAATCCGTATGTTCAGGCCAACCTTGTATACAATTATTTGCTAAAAAATTTTACATTGCTTCAGTTTAGCAGAAACGGAGATTTTAATTTTGAGCAGGTTTCTGCGGAAAAAGCCGCTGACTCTTACGATTTTGCCATAATGTTTACTTCGATTTTGCGCTCCCTCAAAATTCCTGCAAAAACTTTGAGCGGAGTTCTCGTTGATGCTGAACTTAAGACTAGAAGCCACTGGTGGAATGAATTTTACATTGAAAATTTTGGCTGGGTTCCTGTTGACCTGGCACTTGCAAATGGTCTGGAGTACAATTCTTTTCATGCAGTTGAAAATAAAAAAGACTATTATTTTGGAAACCTCGACTCACAGCACATCATGTTTTCATCCGGCTGGGATATCGTAAAACCATCTCTGACAAATAGCAAAATAGTTTACAGACCTCGAAGCTATTCACTTCAAAATATTTGGGAAGAGGCCTCGGCGGAAACTGACAGTTACAGTTCATTCTGGAACGTTCCCGAAGTTCTTGGACTTTATTAGTTTTTTTTAGGAGCGACTGTTTTGCAGACCGGCCTTTCGGCACTCGGTTACCCTCGGCGGCTTCAGGGGCTGCCTGATATGTTCTGCCATGCTGAATCTTATTTCAGCATAAAAACCGTATATAGCGTACACTATGAACTTTACTTTTGGGACAGCCCCTTCCAGTCGCTGGCTTCGCCATGCCTTCACGCCGGGCTAGGGTTTGTTTTAGCCCCTTAATGTGAAAATTGGCATAAGCCAATGACTTACGGCAATTTGACGGAAAGTTCTGAATAATCGTTTCAAGTGTTAATCAGCACAGCCTTGCATTTTTTCTGCATAGAAACTTAGAAAAACATCAAAAAACTCTTTTTTTAAATAACTAGAGTTTTATAGCGGAACGTGGTAAGCTGACATAAAACACGAATTTTACGTATTTTATATACAGTGTAATAAATAGGAGTTTTTATGGTTACTAAAGTTTTGTCAGTTGGTGGTTCAATTGTTGTTCCTGAAAAACCTGATACAGATTTTTTGTGCAAATTTATTGCAATGATACGGAACTGGCTTAATGAAGATTCTCAGCGCCGGTTGATTCTGGTTGTTGGCGGCGGCGGACCTGCACGTATTTATCAGAATGCTTACAGGGAAATTGTTTCTGCATCGGATGGCGCTTCGTCAGACAGCAGTGAAGCTGACTGGATTGGAATTATGGCAACTCGTTTGAACGCCCAGCTGCTTAAGGCTGCTCTTGGTGACCTTTGTCCTCAGGAAGTTGTGTATAATCCTACAACTGTAGACGAATTTAACGGTCGCATTCTTGTTGCAGCCGGTTGGAAACCAGGTTTTTCAACAGACAATGATGCCGTTCTGCTGGCAGAACGCTTTAATGCCGATACTGTAGTAAATCTTTCAAATATTGAAAAAGTTTATACGGATGACCCTCGCAAAAATCCAGATGCAAAACCTATTGATTCAATTTCATGGGCAGAGTTCCGCAAAATGGTAGGCGATGACTGGACACCTGGAAAAAATACACCGTTTGACCCGATTGCCAGCAAAAAGGCCCAGGATTTGAATCTTACTGTAATCTGTGCGGCAGGCAAAAACATTGAAAATATCCGCAGCATCCTTGACGGCAAACAGTTTGAAGGTACTGAAATAAAAGGCTGATTTTATGTGCATGCCTGCTGAATTTCTGAAAGTCTTTGTTTCAGAATTTTTTCCATGCTTTTGAAACAAAGCGCAGACAGTATTTAGAAAATACAGAATAAATTCTATTGAGGATTTTTCAGTGTTAACCTTAAATATTCATTTTTTTCTTTCTATTGCAATTTATGTATAAAAATGCAATAATAAGCTAAAATATTGCATAAATTAAGTATAATTTTTGCATTGTGAGAAAAAAAAAGGCAAAAAAATGCCGCATCAGGCAGGTTTTTGCCGGAAAAAAGTTTGCGTTGCAGGCTTTTCGGGTAATTTTTAAAAAACGTTTTTAGAAATGCCCTATACTTTTTTGGTTGATTTTTTTATTTGGAGAAGATTATGGCAAATATGTTCCGCGGTGCTTTTACTGCAATGATTACGCCTATGAATGAAGACGGTTCTGTTGATTTTGAGGGGTTCCGCAAAAATGTAAAATTTCAGCTTGAAGGCGGAATAACTGGTTTGTTTCCTCTTGGAACAACAGCTGAAACTCCAACTTTGGATGAAAATACAGAAGAAGAAAAGATTATTGAAATTGTAATGTCCGAAGTAAAAGAATGGGAAAAATCTCACAATGTAAAAATTCCTGTTGTAGTAGGTGCCGGCAGCAATAACACAAAGGATGCCGTTGCCTATGCAGAACGTGCAAAAAAAGCAGGTGCAACAGCAGTTCTGATTGTTACACCGTATTATAACAAACCTTCTCAGGAAGGAATTTTCCGCCATTTTGAAGCTGTTTCAAAAGTCGGCATACCAATTATTGTTTACAACATCCAGGGAAGGACTGGAGTTAATATTGCTACAGAAACACTGGAGCGCATTGCAGACCTTCCAAATATAGCAGGTGTTAAGGAGGCCAGTGGCAATATAAGTCAGATGATGGACGTTATTGCCCGCATAAAAAACAGGCATCCTGATTTTGCTGTTTTAAGCGGAGATGACGGACTTACTTTGCCGCTGATTGCTTGTGGCGGCGACGGTGTAGTTTCTGTTGTTTCCAATTTGACTCCAAATCTTGTAAGTGAAATGGTAAATGCAGCTCTTTCCGGCGATTTTGAAAAGGCTCGTTCACTTCATTACAGACTTCTGCCGTTCTTTAAGGCAGCTTTTGTAGATGGAAATCCTTCTTCAATAAAGTATGCAATGAATTTGAAAGGTCTGCCAGCAGGAAAACCAAGGCTTCCTTTAGTTGAAGTCTGCGATTCTGCAAAGAAAGTTATTGAAAAAGCTTTGAAAGACTGCAGCTTGTAGTATCTTTTTCTGCGTTTATGCAGAAAATTTAAATCGCAAAAGTGAGCGGAAAAGCGTTCATTTTTAGTATCTGCCACTTTTTATTTCATTGCAAAGTGGCTTAAAGAGTTTGTTTTGCAAACTTTTTATGGGAGTGTAAGATAAAACCGCTAAAATAGCGCGGCTTTATCTTACC
>JAEDIW010000066.1 GCA_016296655.1 Treponema sp.
ATGTGTTTTGAATAAGTTGGCTTAAAGCATTTCCACAATTTGTTATGATTGTGCCTGAATTGGCTGCGGTACAGAGTATTGTTCTGCCTGAAACTTCATTTACTTCAAGCTCTATAAGCCCGTCTGCAATGAGGACTTTTACTCCTGGAATGAGTTTTTCTGGGGCTTCCTGCCAGGAAAGGCTGATATGACAGATTTTGCTGTCAGATTTTGCTGTACAGTAAGAACTGTCGGAAATAAGTTCGACTTTTTCGCCGGCATTTATGCTGATTTTTCCGTCATTTTCAACAAGACCTGTGCGAATTTCAGGACCTTTTGTGTCGAGCAGAATGGCAACTGGAATGCCTAGTTCTGTTGAAATCTGCCTTACTTTTTGCATGGCTTGTCTGTGCCATTCATAGCTTCCGTGTGAAAAATTAAAGCGGGCAATGTTCATGCCTGACAGAATCATTTGCCTGATTGTGCTGTCGCTGTCGCATGCAGGCCCTATTGAGCATACTATTTTGGTTTTTCGAGTAAACATGTAGGAAGTATACCGATTTTTCCTGGTTTATAAACAGTTTTTTTTAAATATATTCTGTAAAATATTCAGTAAAAACAGGGGATTGCATGGAGAGGCAACGAAAAATAGCAGGATTTTTTTGTAATGTAAAGCAAGTTTGCTGGTTTTTTAATGGAAGGTAAGCTATGTTTTTGAAGCAGAGTGGCTTTGCGGCAAGGATAGGAGGGGCTTGTCCACTGGAGCGAGCGAACGTAGTGAGCGAGTGAAGCGGATGAGCGGATAGCGAACCCCGGATAGCCTGGTTTTTGTGGCGCGGAATGTAATGGAGCAGAACAAAAAGCCGCCCATGTGCAGAAATTAAAAAAGAGGAGAATTTATGACTTTTGGTGAAAAACTGAAGGAATTGAGGCAGTGGAAAAAAATCAGTCAGGAACAGCTGGCAGAAAAGCTGTATGTTTCGAGGCAGGCTGTCACAAAATGGGAAAATGGAACGGGGATGCCGGATGTTGAAAATCTGATTGCAATTGCAGCTTTGTTTAATGAGTCGCTGGATAATCTGCTCAGTAACGAGAAAACTATTCTTACAAAGCATGAGTTTTTATACGAAAGTAAAACAGAATACGATTTGGACGAGGAAAAGAGGATAGACATAAAAATTGGCTGTGCGCATGAGGTGGTTGTACAAAAAACTGAAAAGGAAAAAATTCAGATTATGCTGGCTTCGAACAAGCTTTCGCAGATAATGCAGGATGTAAAGGTAAAAATTCGTGAGGGTTCGAGGCGGATGGATGTTTTTGTAAACAGGAATAAGGATTTTTCTGATATGCAGGCCAGGGATTTTCTGGTTGTTTTGATAAAGATTCCTGAGCGTTTTGTTGCGCATCTGGAAATTTCGGCAGTTACGGAAAATCTTGTTGTTCGTGACATTCAGCTTGATAATCTGGAATTTTGCGGAAAACTTAAGAATGGTTTTTTTACAAATGCGTCGGGGCATATTGAACTGGATGTTTTTTGTGATATTAATGTTGAAGTTGACAGGTTCAAGGGAAAAATTGATTTTAACCAGCTTTATTCGGCTTCGGTTTTGAAAATAAAGTCGGGTTCCTGTTATTTGCGTAGAATTGGAACAAAAAACCGTTTTGTTGATTCAAATGGAACTTTGATTGAACTGCGCAAGAGCCGGAAAAATGACAGTGAATATCTTCAGAAGTCTAAGGAATTTGACTTTATTGCTGAAATTGCGGGGCTTGCCAGTGAATTGAAAGTTATTAACGCAGAATAAGTTGTGGTATTTGATTTTGACGGTAATTGCCGGGTGAAATATGGTTATAACAAAAAATTACAGATAAATTAAAGGAATTTGCAGTGAAATAACTTTTAATTCTTTTATGCACTGTGCTAGAATCTGTTCAGGTTGCTTGAGAAGCTGTTTGCAGAATTTTTAAGCTGCCTGATTGAAAAAAGTTTGTTGTAGCAACTGATATTTTCTTTATCTTATGCTTATGCCCAAAATGATGGAAAAAAGTTTTTAGTTTTCTATGGAGAAAAAAATGGAATTTCAAACAGAGCGTCTGATTTTGCGTTCATGGAAAGAAAGTGATGCCGAATCTCTTTTTAAATATGCCTGCAATCCTTCTGTAGGTCCTTCGGCTGGCTGGCCTGTTCATAAAAGTATAGAAGAAAGTCTTGGTGTTATAAAAAATGTGCTTTGTGGGAAAGAATGTTTTGCAGTTTGTCTGCGTTCTGATGATATGCCAATTGGCTGCGTGGAACTTATTTTGAATGACGCTTCGGATTCTGCTGGAAATAGTGATGAATGTGAACTTGGTTTTTGGCTGGCTCAACCTTTTTGGGGTCAGTCAATTATGAGTGAAGCTGCCGGCAGACTGATTCTTCATGCATTTGAAGACCTGCACATGAAAAAAATCTGGTGCAGGTATTATGAGGGCAACGAAAAGTCTGAAAAGATTCAGCACCGTCTTGGTTTTGATTTTGTGGAATCGTGCAAAAATGTTGAAGTTCCTTTGTTGAAAGAGCGGCGCACAGTGTATAAAAATTGCCTGACAAGAGAAAAATGGGAAATGCGCAGAAATTTTTCGATTGCATTGATGTCATTGCTGGGAAGTGCGGAGGCTTTCGCAGGGATTGCTGTTTGATTTTGTTTGCAGGGACTGAGCGGACTGATGCTTGAAATTGCCTGAATTTTTCTTTCTCTTTTTTGATTTTTTTTCAAATTTAAAATGTTTTCAAAAAAAAGAATGATATACTTTTATATTGGAAATCTTTAATAAATTTTTGATACAGTTGCAGATTTCTTGTAGGAGTATTTATGTCTGAAAAAAAAGAAGTAAGAAAAAATTCTAGTATTTTTGTGGTGGCGATTGCCAGTTTGAGTTTGTTTTTACTTGGCTTTTTTACACTTAACACAATTTTGCTTTATCTGATGTTCTGCAACGATTTAAAAAGCATTAACCTTAATAATTCAATAAATCAGGTTAGGGAAACTGCAAAAATTGCAGAAAAAATCTTTCAGTATTCTGAAAATCCTGCAGATGATTTACAGAAGCTTGTAGATGCGGAATCCAGACAAAATAATGTAGCTTATGCGGTTTTTATTGACACAAAGGTGGCTGCCATTGCTCACAGTGATCATCAGAAAATCGGTAAGGTTTATAGCGATGATTATACTGTAGCTGGCTGTTCAAAGGGCAAGGAAATG
This sequence comes from Treponema sp., assembly GCA_016296655.1. GTDB lineage: Bacteria > Spirochaetota > Spirochaetia > Treponematales > Treponemataceae > Treponema_D. The sequence continues at coordinate 3,222 of JAEDIW010000066.1, forward strand.
AATTCCAGGTTTTATGCCGATGTTCAGAAAATCTGGACTTATGATATTATGATTCCTGTTTACAAAAATGGAACTCAGGTTGGAGCAATTGATATTGGTGTGCCGGAAAGCGGAATTGTCGGCATTACTCAAAAACTTGTGCGGACGGAAATTTGTATTGGCGTTATTTGTTTTGTGCTTGCCATTGTTCTGCTTCTGTTTGGTCTTAAGGCTGTCTGTACGCCTCTTATTACTCTTAACAAGATTCTTGACGATATTTCACATGGAAATGGTGATTTGACTGTTCGACTTCCTGAAAAAGGTATCAAAGAAATTCAGATGATTGCCCAGCTGTTCAATATAACGATTGAAAAGATTGCTTCTACTATTAAGCAGATTGGCATTTCTGCGGTGGAAATGAAGTCTATTGGTTCGGAACTTAAGGATAAGATGAATAATTCTCTGGCTTCTGTAAATGCAATTTCTTCAAATATTGAAAGCATCAACAATCAGACACTTGAACAGGATTCTACGGTTTCAAGTTCAATTTGTACAGTTGAAGAAATCCTTGATACAATCAGAACTCTTGACCAGAATATTGCAAACCAGGCATCAAATGTAAAATCTTCGGCAAATGCCGTGCAGCAGATGACTGATACAATGGAATCTGTAATGCAGACAATAAGCACCAATAATGAAGATATTACAAAACTTGTTTCTGCTACTGAGGAAGGCAGTATTGCAATTGACCGCTCCAATGAAATTACTCAAAAAATTGCAGATGAGTCAGGCAGTGTTGTTGAAGCTTCTAATGTAATTTTGAACATTGCAGAACAGACAAACCTGCTTGCTATGAATGCTGCAATTGAAGCTGCTCATGCAGGTGAAACAGGAAAAGGTTTTGCGGTTGTTGCAGATGAAATCAGAAAGTTGAGCGAACAGTCTAGCCAGCAGGGTAAGGTTATTACAGATGCATTGATGGCTTTGAGTTCTCAAATTGAAACTTTGACAGCTTCTTCTGGCACTGTAGCTGAAAAATTCAAGATTATTTATTCTCTTATGGACAATGTAAAGAAAAACAGTTCGTCATTGCTTGATAAAATGTGCATTTCGAAAAAAGACAGTTCAAGTATGATTCAGTCCTTTGACCTTATTGGAGAAGCTTCGAAAGCGGTAAAAAATGGTTCGGAAATTCTTGTTGCAAAGGCTGATTCTGTAAACATTGAAATGAAAAAAATTGGTCAGCTTTCAAAATCTATTGCCAGCAGCATGAATAACATTAATGAAAGTTCTGCAATTATAAACAGTACTTTTGAAAATGTTGCCCAGATTGGTGAAGAAAATCAGGCAAGGATAAATACTCTGAACGAAGAGATTGAAAAGTTTAAGGTTTAGTGGATGCTGAAATAACTGTTGATGGGCTTCTGCTGACAAAGCTCAGGTCTTGAGACAGTTGTCATGCAAAACAAGTTGATTTTTTCTGCTTAAAAGATTACCGCTGGTTTGGCTGCCGTTTACGGAGTTCATTTCAGCGGTTTTTATTTTGCTTTATGATTGCAAAAACTGAAAAAAGGCGATGTGAAGGCTTGTGGCGAAAGCGTTCCGTTGCTTTATGAAGTGAAAGCTAGGATTGCAAAATAATTAAAAATCATCTAGTGTAGTGTTGCTCATTGGGGTGCTTTTGCTTTGCAAATGGCTGAGATTATACCCACAGAACTTTGCATGAAGTTCCAACCTGATCCGGGTAATGCCGGCGGAGGAAGATATGAAAAAATCTTCTATTTTTAAAATCTTTTTAATTTTCAGTATTTTTGTTGGTTTGACAGTTTTTTCAGGCTGTTCAAAAACAAGTCAGGGAAAAGTTGATTCTGCTCGACTAAAGGAAGTTGTTGTTTACACTTATGACAGCTTTGTAAGCGAATGGGGTCCAGGTGCTGAAATTGAAAAGCTTTTCGAAGAAAAAACAGAATATGAATTGACTTTTGTTGATTGCGGGAACGGTGTTCAGGTTTTGAGCCGTGGCATTCAGGAAAAAGATGATGTTCAGGCCGATGTTATTCTTGGACTGGACAATGTTATTGCCGCTAAGGCAATAGAAGCAAAAATTCTTGCAAAATATGAACCAAAAGATGCGGCAAATGTAATTCCTGCAGATATAAGGAATCAGCTTTCAAAGGACTGGTATCTTACTCCGTTTGATTACAGCCATTTTGCAATGATTTTTGACACAAAGTCTGATGTTCCATGTCCTGCAAGCCTTGATGATTTGCTTAATCCTGTTTACAGGAAGAAAATCATTTTGATGGATCCAAGAACTTCAACTCCAGGTCTTGGCTTTGTTGCATGGACGGTTTCTGTTTACGGGGAGAAGGTTCTAGACTTTTGGAAGGCTTTAAAACCTAACATTCTTACAATGGCTCCTGGCTGGAGTTCAGGCTACGGCCTGTTCAAAAAAGGTGAAGCCCCGCTTGTAATCAGCTATACAACAAGCCCTGCAAGTCATGTAGAATATGACAAAACTGACAGATACATTGCACCGGTTTTTGCTCAGGGGCATACAGTTCAGGTTGAAGGGGCTGGCATTTTGAACAATGCACCGAACCGCAGGGGAGCTCAGGCCTTTATGGATTTTTTAATCAGCGCACAGGCTCAGGAAATTCTGCCGCTTACTCAATGGATGAATCCTGCAAACAAAAATGTGGCATTACCTGAAAGTTATAAGGCTGCAGCCCCTATACCAGAAAAAACTCTGGCAATTGATGTTGAAGCAACTGATAAAGCTGTAGACGGTATAATGAAAATTTTGTCTGAATAGCAGGTTTGGCTGCTTGCAGACTGTTGTTGCCAGGAAGCCTTGCATGAAACTTTTAGAATGCAGGGATTTCTGGCGTTTTTTTGCAGATTTTGCTGCATGATTTTATGGCATTTGGGGAGCGTTTTTGAATTCTTCAAATATAATGCATATTGCCTGGTTTACGTTTTTTCAGGCTGCATGTTCAACTTTGATGGCTCTTTTTATAGGCCTTCCAGCTGCCTTTTTTTGCGGAAAAAGGGATTTTTTCGGTCGGAAATTTCTGTTATCTCTGTCAGCAGTTCCTTTCTGCGTCCCTTCATTAATCATTGCACTTGGATATGTAACTTTTTTGGGCGTAAATGGCGCTCTGAATAATTTTTTGATGGCTGTTCTGGGGCTTGAAAAACCGCCTCTTCATATACTGTATTCGTTTCCGGGGCTTGTTATAGCTCATGGTTTTTACAATTTTCCGCTCATAATGAAAAATGTTGCTGAATCATGGGAGAAAATTCCCTGTAGTCAGGCTGAAAGTGCCAGACTTTTGGGGGCGAGTGAATTCAGGATTTTTAAAACCATAACTTTTTTTCAGCTGCTGCCGTCAATTGCTTCAAGCTGCATGCTGGTTTTTATTTATTGTTTTTTGAGTTTTATGATGGTTCTGCTTTTTGGAGGAGTCGGAAACTCTACGCTGGAAGTTGAAATTTATAAAGCTGCCAGAGCAAAACTGGATTTTAGACTGGCAGGAATGCTTGCCTTTGTTGAAACCGGAATTTTGTGTGCGGTAACGGTTTTTTACAGCATTCTGGAAGAAAAAACTTCCCGCTCAAAAGGAATTTCTTCTGACAAGAAAAAAGTTCGCATAAAGCTTGCCGGAGCTGATAATAAAAAAGCTGAAATTTGTGTTTTCTGCATTTTGCTTGTGCTGATTTTTTCATTTTTTCTGGCTCCAGTTCTGGGAATTTTTTATAATGCCTTTACTTCGCCTAAAACTGGGGTTGTTTTTACATTTGCTTCATTTGACAGGATTTTAAAAATGAAAGGTTTTGTTCCGGCTTTTGTTTCAACGGTAAAAACCGCCACCTGTACAGGCCTGTTATGTACTTTTCTGGGCTTTTTGTATTCTGTCCTTTTGAAATTTCTGGAAGGTAAAACTGGCAGGTTTTGCAGTGTACTGCTCAAGGTTCTGCCCATGCTGCCAATGTCAGTTTCTTCTGTGGTTGTTGGAATTGTGATAACATCTCTGGTAAAAAGAGGAAGTTTTTGGCATCTGGTTTTGGCTCAGACATTTTTGTTCTGGCCTCTGGCTTTCAGGGTGATTTTTTCCCAATTGCAGAAAATTACCAGTCAGACTTTGGATTCTGCTCTGTTATTGTCGAAAAACAAAGTGCAGGTTGTTGTAAATGTTTTTCTGCCACTTTGCAAAACTGGTGTGTTAAGTGCTTTTGGCTTTTGCTTTTCTTCAAGTGCCGGGGATACGACTTTACCTCTTGTGCTTGCAATTCCTAAGTTTACAACACTTTCGCTTTTTACCTACCGTCTTGCCGGAGCCTATAAATTTAATGAAGCCTGTGCGGCAGGTTCTGTGCTGGCCATTATTTGTGCAGGATTTTTTTTGCTGACTGGCAATGGATTTGCAAAAAAAGTTTTTTTCTGGAAAAAGAAGGAAAACGTTTGGGGTTTATGAGTTCTTCATTTGGAAAAAAACAGTTTTTTTGAAACTATATTTAAGCAGTAATATTTAAGGCTGGAAAAAATGTATTTTGAAGCTGAAAATTTAATTGAACAGTTTGAAAGTGTAGAAATCAATGTTTCTATAAAGTGTGAAAAATCTACAATGACTTGTGTTGTAGGCCCAAGCGGCAGCGGAAAGTCTACGGTTTTGCGCCTGATTTGCGGTTTGGACAGACCAAAAAAGTTGCACCCTCAGCCAGCGCAGAAAATTGTTCTGGACGGGCAGGACATCACAAACCTGATGCCTGCAAAACGCCAGATTGGAATGGTTTTTCAAAACCATACGCTTTTTGACCATTTGACAGTGGCGCAGAATGTTGCATACGGTTTGATTTCGCACGGAATGAAAAAAAAGCAGGCTGTTGCAGAAGCTTCAGCTTTTCTGGAGCAGTTTGAACTGGCCGGCTTTGAAAACCGATTTCCAGAAACTCTGTCAGGTGGTGAAGCTCAGCGTGTCTGTCTTGCACGAACGTTGATTATGAAGCCAAAACTTGTTCTGTTTGACGAACCGCTTTCAGCGCTGGATGCACCTTTGCGTAAAAAACTTGCACAGCTGATTTGCCGGCTTCGGAAAGAAATGGGCTTTACTGGAATTATGGTTACACATGATTTGGAAGAGGCCAAAACTATAGGAGACAGAATAGTTTTGATGAAAAAAGGTCATATTACCTGGTTTGGAAAATCAGAAAATTTTAGAGGGGATTTGCTTGGATAGAATGATGTTTTTGCCTGCGGCAAGGATTGTAAGGGCGGGCTTGCCCGTTCCGAAGAGGATTGGAGCGAAGCTTCAAGCCGCGCAGGAATGGAGGCGCTTTGACGCCGGAACCCTGAAAAGCCTGGTTTTGCTTGGTGAGCCTGGTGAACCAAGCAAAAGCCGCCCAAAAATAAAAAAATAAACTTTAAATTAAATTTGCTTTTGAGCTGGCAGAATTTGACAAAAAGATTGCCTTGAAGCATAATGATTTTACGCACAAAGAAGTGACGGCTTAGCCTGAGTTTTTTGTGCTTTTTTTTTTGAAGAGGCAGGAACTTTGGAAAAGGCTTGAATGGATTTGTTCAAGTGGCTTGTCGAAATTTTGAAAAACGCAGAGCGAAAAATGGAGATGTTATGAAAATTGTTGTTATTGGTGCAGGAGCAATGGGCTGCCTTTACGGGGCATATCTTAGCCAGAAACATGAAGTAATAATGCTGGATAGTTTTCAGATGCAGGTTGATGCCATAAATGAACACGGAATTACAGTGCTTGAAGAGGATGGAACTGAGCAGCATTTTGCAAACGTAAAGGCCTGTCTGTCTGGAGAATACAGCGAAGTTGCAGACCTTATAATTGTTTTTGTAAAGTCGATTTTTTCAGAGGATGCACTGCAGGCAAACAGACGGCTTTTTGGAGAGCATACGCTTGTAATGACGTTGCAGAATGGAGCTGGCAATGACCGCAAAATTGAAAAATATGTAGCAAAGAAGAATGTTATAATCGGTACCAGCAAGCATAATTCTGTAAATATGGGCGGTGGAAAAGTAAGGCATTCAGGGCATGGAGTTACAACGATTGGGAGTAACCTGAAAGACAATAAAAATCTTGAAAAAATCAGGGATATACTTGACGAAAGTGGTTTTTCAACTGAAATAACAGATGACATTCAGCGGATTGTATGGAGCAAATTATTTGTAAACCTTTCGATAAATACTTTTACGGCAATTACACGTTCGCCGATTGGTTCTATGATTGACAATTCTTATGCGTGGGATTTTGCTGAAAAAATGATTTGTGAGGCGGTTGATGTTGCAGAAGCAGACGGTACTCATTTTTCATATATGGAAGTTTTGAATATGGTTCACCATGTCTGCGAAGATGCCGGAAAAGGCTATTCTTCGATGTCTCAGGATGTAATGAATTGCCGTCCGACAGAAATAGATGCAATTAATGGGGCGATTGTTGCCCAGGCCAAGCTTTACAATGTGCCTGTGCCTTACAATTCTCTGATTGTAGACCTCATTCATGCTATTGAAGGTTCGTATAAATATCAGGCAAAGAAGTCTTGATTTTATGCACATTCCCCCTTGTTTTTACAGGGAAGTAAAATTGATGTTTTTTCCTTAAAGATATGCTATATTTTTTATCAGGAGGTATTCCTATGAGCGATTTTGCTTATGCATA
>JAEDIW010000165.1 GCA_016296655.1 Treponema sp.
GCTTTACATTTCTACAGAAACAGTAAAACGCCATATGTCGACAATTTTTGAAAAGCTGGGAATTGAATCGCGCAAACAATTAAATATGTTGGCTAACTTATTTTAAGTTGACCAGAATATTTTATCATGTTAAAATCCTTATAAAATCAGAAATGAGGTAAAGCTAAAAAATTGCTGCATCGCAATTTTTTTTAACGCTTTGCTATTGAACACCGGCTGCTCTGACCGGCAGCCTTACACAGGAGGTGTCTATGTGCAGAACTTCTATTTATGAGGCGCGTAATAATTTTTCGGCGTTAGTAAAATGTGCGGAAGAGGGCGAGGTTGTTGAGCTTACCCGATATGATAAGCCGGTGGCTGTGATTATGAGCTATGAGGAATATGAAGACAGAAAAGCAAATAAAGTTGATTGGCTTACTAAGTGGCGTGAAGAACATGAAGGTGAACTTGATGATACAGGATTTGATTTTACACCATCAAGAGAGTGCCCGGATCCATCCAAAGATCCTTGGGCTTAGAGTTAGGGAGGATTCAAAATGAAAAAGACTTATTTATTAGATACAAATATTGTTTCAGAATTTGTTAAGGAAAGACCTGATGAGCAGGTTATAAATTTTTACAATGCCAGAAAGGATTTGTGTGCAATATCTTCCGTAACCTGGCAGGAAATAATTCGTGGTGTATCTAGAATGCCAGAAGGTAAGCGGAAAAAAACTCTCAAAAGTTTTGTAAATAATTTAGATTTGAATATGGAAGTCATCTCTTTCGACAAGTTCTCCGCTCAAATCTGTGGTGAAATCCAGGCTGCAGCGGAAAAAAATGGGAAAACAGTTTCTTACTATGATTCTCAGATTGCAGCAACTGCCGTGTCTAACGGAATGGTGCTGGTAACTCACAATATTTCAGATTTTGAACAGTTTAAGGAAAAATCCTTTCTGCGCCTGGAAGACTGGTTTACAGCGTAGATAAAATGAATAAAAAAATATGCTATACTTGAAACCCGCAAACTATGAAGACCTGGTAAAACTTCACGCCTTTGTTGCTGCAGAGCCGGCTGACGAAAACGGATTTTTAAATGATTACCATGATGTTTCGTTAGAAGATTTTAAATCTACAGTTTTGCCTCGTATGATTGATTTTTCGCTTGGTAAAAATCTGCCGGAGGGATTTGTTCCGGAAACTTTTTATTTTCTCTGGAGTGATGAAGGTAATGCTGATGACCGTGCAACTCACAAAATTGTCGGGGAGTTACGGCTGCGTCATCATCTGAGTGCTGCACTAGAAAATGGAAGCGGCCACGTTGGTCAATTCATCAAAAAAGAATATCGTGGACTTGGTTACTGTACGCAGGGTCTTAAACTTTTGATAGAGGAAGCGCGAAAAATCGTTCCAGAAAATGAACTCTATCTTCACTGCAACATTGACAACCCTGCCAGCCTTAAAGTTATGTTAATAAATGGTGGTGTCATTCATCATAAAGATCAGAGCGGATATTATGTCAGAATTAAATTGAGAGGATAGAAAACTTATCACAGAATCCTTTTTATTTAACAATTTGACATTTTTGATTATATGCAATATATTGCATATATGCAGATAACAAATGATCAGATTCTTGGTATGATGCCGCCTCAGTTTGGATTGTTCGGGCTTCTCTTTGCTTTTATGAACAGACTGCAGTCAGCAGGAGATTCTTTTTATGAAGAGATAACCTGCAAGCAGTGGTTTCTTCTGGCATGTATGAATCTCTATTCAAAAGAGGCACCCACTGCAAATGAACTTGCCGAAACAATGGGCTGTTCCAGGCAGAATGTAAAAGAGATTCTCAACGCTCTTGTAAAAAAAGAAATCCTTGTGTTGAAGCAGGATGAGAATGATAAACGCAAGCGGCGGATTTATCTGACGTCAAAGCAAAAAAGGCTTGCAAAAAAATATCAGAATAAAGAGATGGATTTTCTGGAGCTTTTATATAAGGGCATTTCTGATGATGAAATCAAAAATGTATTTCAAATAATTTCCAGAATGGAAAAAAATTTAACAGG
>JAEDIW010000166.1 GCA_016296655.1 Treponema sp.
TCCGTGTTAATTAAGCCTGTACAGGCACTTTAGCTGCAATTTTTTTGACTTCTTTTACAGAAATTTTAAGAAGGTCTGCTATCTGCTGTTCGGTTACAAGTTTAGCATCGAGCATTTTTCTTATAAGTTCTGCTTTGCCTGCAAGTACACCCTCGTTTTTAATCTTTTCAACAACTTCGCACATAGTAACACCTCCTTTATCTAAGTTGCCTTCATTATATACCTCTTCAAAAGAATTGTCACCTGTTAATGCCGACAACATTTTTAGAAGGGCATCCACATGTTTTATTTCTTCAGTTGATCCTTTATAATTTTTCTTTATTCGGATTGACTGGAAATACTTTGCAACTATCTTGAAGTCACTCTGGAACTTATCAATGGTTTTGTTGCTCAACCAGGCGATGTTGAAGACATTGATTTTATAATCGTTTACAAAAGGTTTAAGTTCTTCTGGAACATTAAAGCAACCAAAAAGATTTTTTGGAGTAGACCATTTTTCTTTTGTTCCGAAATACAAAACGATAGTTGCAACAGGATAACGCTGTTTTGCTTTTTTATCCAGAAGCTGCTGTTTGTAAGAAGCTCCATCGTAACTGATTACACGAAGCGGCATATCCTTATCAGGATTAGTCTGATTTTCAAAACCTAGAATTGATATTCTGATTTCACCATTTTTCCAGAACTTTGAGACATCTCTTTCCTGTTGATGAATCTTGCCATCTACCTTAAACATACTGTCTTTTACAGCAGATTCAAGATCCTTTTCTTTCATCAGTTTATTTCCCTTGAATAAAAGAACATTAACGATATCTGCAAAAACGTCATTAAAGGCTTCCAGATTCTTTTCTGCTATATCTTTTTCACCCATATAAATATACAAGGAATGAATAAAAATACAACACTCAGTATTTTTTTTATTCCACACTATATATATAGTCTCAAAATGAACATTTCAGGAAATGATTTTAGGAAAATATTTAAAAAAAACGCAAATTTTACTTCTTTACAATCTGTAAAACCTGCTCTTGAGTCATTTTCAAAGACTTTGCAATAATTTCAACAGAAACACCATTAGCATAAAAACTTTTTGCATCTTCTATTGCCTTTGCCTCTTGTCCATCCTGAAAAGCCTCTTCTTTTTTTACGGCAATATCCATTTTATAATCGTACTTTGCACAAAGCATATTTATTACCTCCCGGGATTTACGGTCCAGATAATCTGTTAAGATTCCCTGTTCCATTGCAATTTCAATTGCCTTTTTGAATGAATGCCTTGGAAAGACACTGTTGAAGTTTTGCTCAACAATCTCAATAAACTGGCAATACTGTTTTAGGATATCACAGTTTCCTGCCAACGGCAACAGTTTTGAGTCTGAGCAGTTTTTTACTTTCACAACTAATTCTAGTTTGCTTCCATCTTTTTCATAAAAGGCATTTGAAAGGCGAAGCTCTTGCTCCAGAGGCAGTTCTTTTTTGCCAATATACACAACATAAAAATCTGGATTGGGAATTTTATATACTTTTTCTGCATAACGCTCTTTTATCGGAACGATTCCCTCATAAATTCGCGTAACATATTCAAGACATCGAAAAGGCATATTCTCATTCACTGTAGATTGATGTTCTACAAGAACAATAAGCTTTCCATTAATCTCCCAGCTTACATCATTATTAAAAGTTTTATATAGTGACCGTTCAATAACTTTTCGTTCCAAAGAAACTTCTTCAAGCTTAAAAACATTCCCAGAAAGAGCATTGTAAAGAGCAAGAAAGTTTTCTTTACCTGTCTTATCCGAACCAAATAAATCTGTAAATACAGAATCCTTGTACTTCCTGTTGTAATATGCCATATATACACTCCTGAAAAAAAATAGTGTGAAAGCATAAATTTCCACACTATATATATAGTCTCAAAATGCACATTTCAGGAAATGATTTTAGGAAAATATTTAAAAAAACTTAAATTTTACTTCTTTACAATCTGTAAAACCTGCTCTTGAGTCATTTTCAAAGACT
>JAEDIW010000067.1 GCA_016296655.1 Treponema sp.
ATTATTCCCCATTTTTACACCTCCGTGGGTGTCCTGATTTATGGGGTCAGTTCAGGGCTAGTCGGCAATGTGCATGCGCGATCGGCAAATGCCTGGGCGGTTGGCAAAGTGCCTGTGCTGGTCGGCAAAATGCCTGTGCGTCGGCAAATGCCTGGGCTGGTCGGAAAAATGCCTGGGCTGGTTGGCTAAATGCCTCGCCGGTTGGCAAAGTGCCTCGCCGGTCGGCAAATGCCTGGGCGGTCGGCAATGTGCATGCGCCGGTTGGCAATTCAGGGATTTTCAGCAGGAAAAGACCTTCTGGGCAATTTTTACCGTGTCCATGGCATCTTTTCCGTAGAAGTCGGCACCAATCATGTCAGCATATTCCTGCGTAAGAACGGCACCTCCGACAACAACCTTGCACCACGGCGCTTTTTCACGCAGCAACTTGATTGTTTCTTCCATTGAGGGAACAGTCGTCGTCATCAATGCACTCAGACCGGCCAGTTTTATATTTTTTTCAACAACAGCCTCAACGATTTTTTCAGGCGGTACATCCTTTCCTAAATCAAAAACCTGAAAACTGTAATTTTCAAGAAGAACTTTTACAATATTTTTTCCAATATCATGAATGTCGCCCTTTACAGTTGCAAGAACTACACTACCCTTCGGCTGTTCTTTTTTGCCTGATTTTTCCAAGGCAGATTTTATGAGTGCAAAAGCAGATTTTGCAGCTTCCGCACTCATAAGCAGTTGTGGCAGATAAAACCGCTTTTCTTCAAACCCCTTTCCTACAACGTCGAGTGCTGGAATAATATATTCATTTATGACAGACATTGAATCAATTTTTTCAAGAAGGGCTGATGTTTCTTTTTCTGCAGAATCTTTCATTCCTTTTACAATGGCATATTTCAGGCCAGTTTCGGTCTGGACGGCATTTGAATTCTGGCTAGTACCTGCTCCAGTTGCAGAAACATTTCCAGAAGGTGCAGAAATCTGAGTTAAAACCTGCTGAGTCTGCGTATATTTTTCAGCAAAAGCAATGTAATTCTGGCACAAACTGTCAAAACCTGACAAAGTACAAAAACATGTCCAGGCTTTCATCATTTCAAGAGAATTTGGATTCATAATGGCAGCACTCAACCCGTTTTGCATTGCCATTGTAAAAAAAGCTGCCGTTATAATTTCCCTGCACGGAAGTCCGAAAGAAACATTTGAAACACCAAGAATTGTATTTCCATGTTTTACTTCTTTTACATATTTTACAGTCTGCAATGTTGCAAGCGCTGCCTTGTCGTCAGAACTTACAGCCATGGCAAGAGGATCTATAATGATGTCCTTTTCTGCAATTCCAAATTCTTTTGCACGGGAGTAAATTTTTTCGGCGATTGCAATCCTACCTTCTGCTGTTTCAGGGATTCCTGATTCATCAAGGGTGAGAGCAACAATCATTCCACCGTATTTTTTTACAAGCGGAAAAACTGCATTCATCACTTCGTCCTTGCCGTTTACAGAATTTACAAGTGGTTTACCGTTATAAATCCGCAGGGCTTTTTCCATAGCGGAAGTATCAGACGTATCTATTTGAAGAGGCAGTTCAGTTACAGCCTGAAGTTCCTTTACAACCCGCTCCATCATGGCAGCTTCATCAATTTCAGGAAGTCCCACATTTACGTCCAGAACCTGGGCTCCTTTTTCTTCCTGAACAATTCCTTCATTCAAAATATAAGGAATATCATTCTGCCTCAAAGCTTCCTTGAATTTTTTCTTTCCTGTAGGATTTATCCGCTCACCTACAAGTACAGGCTGTTTTCCAAATTTTACGATTCTTGAGCATGACGTTATTGAAGAAATGTTTTTTTCAGAAGGATAAGAAGGAACGAATTTCTGTTGTCTTTCAAGATTCATTACATTTTCTTTCAGAAGACGTATGTGTTCCGGAGTTGTACCGCAGCATCCGCCCAAAATCAAAGCCCCCTGCAAAGCAAAACTTGATGTAATTTCTGCAAATTTCTGTGCGCTTACATCGTAAACTGTCCGGCCATTTTCACTACGTGGAAGTCCTGCATTCGGCTTTACCATTACAGGAATGCTTGCATTTTCTACAAGCTGCGGAACGATTGCGGCCATCTGCTCAGGTCCCAGACTACAGTTCATTCCAACAGCAGTTACACCAAGACTTTCAAAAATGCTGACCATTATTTCAGGGCTTGAACCTGTAAGAGATTTTCCGTCAGCATCATAAACAGTTGTTACAAAAACAGGAATTTCAATGCCTTTTTCTTCCATGGCTTCTTTCGCAGCAATGACCGCAGCCTTGGCTTCACAGGCATCATTCATCGTTTCAATTAAAATCAAATCAATTTCGCCTTCAAGGGCAATCAAAAAACTTTTTTTAAAAAGCCTGACTGCATTTTCAAAAGAAAGATCACCAAGCGGTTCAATCAATTTTCCACATGGACCTATATCAAATGCTATGAAATGTGGCTCATCGTTTTCTTTTTCGATTTTTTCCCTTGCAAGATTTGCATTTTCAATTGCAGCCTTGATTATCTGCTCAAGAGAATAAGTCTGGATGCCAGTAAACTTTGTTTCAAATGCCCCGAACGTATTTGTGTTTACAATATTTGAGCCGGCCTTATAATAGGAATAATTCAGTTCAACAATTTTATCTTTATGCTCAATGTTCCAGTTTTCAGGGAGTTCTCCAGGAGCAAGCCCCCACCCCTGCAAAACAGAACCTGTTCCACCATCAAAAAATAAAACCTGCTTTCCCAAATATTTTTTTATATCACGCATTGTTTTTAACTCCTACAAAAGCTGTTACAGATTTTTCGGGTGCCATAATCAAAGATTCCATCAAAGTAAGTCCGATTTTTTTGCAGTCCAACAAAGAAAAGAATATTTTCTGAACTTCAAGACCTACATCGCTGAAACCTGGACTGAACCTGTTCTTTACAGCCATATTTTCAGCAATAGCCTGATTTTTCAATTCAGTGCAGAGCAAATCACAATATTTTTCTATAAACATTGCGCCTACAGCCTGCATTATTACAGCCCTGGAACTTTCAATCCGCTGCATCTTCTGAATTTCCCTGTCAATTTTTGGCCCGATTGTTGCAGCAAACAGAAAAACTGAATGACATTCTTTCAAATATCGTGAAAGCTCACGGCTTTTTATCCTCTCTCTTCCAAAACGCAAAAAATCCCCTGTAATTTCAAGCGGAAAAAGTGCATAAACTGCCAGAGGCGTCATCAGCTTCTGAAAATCAGCAGTTACCTGCGCTACCATCTGATGAATTTCAGAATTACAGGAACTTCTATCTGCATCGCCGGCAATTTCCGCATTTGCTACATTTCCAGGCTCTTCAATACCATCAATTTTTCCTGCATTTTCTGCATCAGAAGAAAATTTTGCAGATGCGGCAATCCTGTCATGCAATGAGTACCCCATATATCGAAAAATTTCGCAGTAATCAGGGACAATCAGGCTTGGAGCTGATTGTGTAACAAAAACAGAAGAATACGTCATCAGTTAAAATGCCAGCCCTTACTCATTTTAAGATATTTGAAAGATTTTCAAGTATCTTCCGGGCAACTTCAGGCTTATTCATCGAATAAACATGCACATGGTTTACCCCATTTGCAAACAGGTCGATTATCTGGTCTGTTGCATAGGCAATTCCAGCCTGTGTCATAGCATCTCCGTCATTGTAAAACCTGTCAGTTATAGCCTTAAACCTTGCAGGCAGCAGAGAACCTGTAAGTTTGCAGATTCTTGCAATCTGCTTTCCATTTGTAACCGGCATTATTCCAGGAATCACAGGAACATTTATGCCATGCACACGGAGTTTGTAAAGATAATTGTAAAGCAGATTATTGTCAAAAAACATCTGCGTCGTCAAAAATTCACATCCTGCATCAATTTTTTTCTTGAGATTTTCAATATCTTCGTTTTGAGTTGCAGAATCAGGATGGCCTTCGGGATAGCAGGCTCCGCCAATGCAAAATCCACCAAAGTTTTTTATTTCCTTTACAAGATCGCTTGCATACTTATAATCGAGTTTTTCAGTTGAAAAACCTTCTGGAATGTCTCCTCGAAGAGCCAAAATATTTTCTATTCCTGTGGCCTTTAATTTTTCAAGCTGAACCAAAACCTCATCTTTTGCCGAAGAAATACAGGAAAGATGAGCCAGAGCTGTCACATTATGATTTTTCTGAATATTTTCTGCAATTGAAACAGTATATTCACTAGTACCGCCGCCAGCTCCATAAGTTACGCTCATAAACGCAGGATTCAACTGGGCAATTTTTTCAACAGCCTGCTTTACAGAATCAAAAACGACGGCTGTTTTAGGTGGAAAAACTTCAAAAGAAATCGAGGGAGTTTTTTTATTAAGGAAGTCTACAATCTTCATTTTCTATTCCTAAATATATTAAATTTTTGTATAATCATACCATGTTTGAAGGTTTTAATAAAGATAGAGCCAAAATACACAGTTTTTTTACAATGCGCCTGAAATTTTATTTCAGTATCGCAGCACTTGTTCTCTTAACAGCAAATAGTCTGTCAAAAAACATCTTTTGCAGTTCATTTTCAGAAGAAACACTTCTTTCTGCAACAGACGGTACAGGCAGAACCGTTACATTGAAAAAAATTCCAGAGCGTATAATTTCTCTGGGAGCTGCATCCACTGAAATTTTATTTGAAGCAGGTGCAGAAAAACAAATTGCCGCTGTCAGCAGCGTTTCAGACTTTCCGCCACAGGCAAAAGCTCTTCCAAAAGCCGGAGGCTTTGAAAGCAGTACAATCAGTTTTGAAACAATTCTTGCAATTAACAGCGATTTTGTCATAATTTACAAAGGAATGCATGACTTTCTCATTCCACAGCTTGAGCGTTTTAAAATCCCCTACTACATTTCAGATGTACAGAACGTTCCACAAGTAATAGAAGAAATAACGGCACTGACAAAACTCACAGGGCACGGCGAAAAATGCGCTGAGCTTGAAGAAAAATACAATTCCGTACTGAAAGAAATTCAGGCTAAAACCCAAAACTCAAACTTCAGACCAGGCGTTTATTATGAAATCTGGGCAACCCCATTTATAAGTGCAGGAAACAAATCCTTTATAAACAGCCTAATAGAACTTGCAGGCGGAAAAAATATTTTCTCAAAAATTGAAAATCCATACCCGACGGTAAGCGAAGAAGCAATTATTTCTTCTAACCCGGATTTTATAATCATTGCAGAAAAATCAGCCTTAACGGAAAAAGATATAAAAGCTCGTCGCGGATGGCAGAAAATCAGCGCAGTGCAGAACAACAGAATCTTTTTTGTAGACGATGACATTTTTTCACGGCCAGGTCCGAGAATCTTCCAGGCACTAAAAACCTTGAACGGAATTTTCCATGAATAACAGAAGAACAACCCTGGAGTTTTTAAGCAGAATTTTAAAAAAAACTGCAAACCAATTTCCTTTTCAATTTTTGTTTCTGCTGATTTTACTATCTGTTCTCTCCTGCCTTTCACTTTTTTCAGGGGCAGAAAAAATAAGCGCAGGCAGATTTTTGCAAAGCCTGAAAACTCACACACTTGAGTCAACCATAATTCTGCAGCTCAGGCTTCCACGCATACTGCTGTGCATAACAAGCGGCGCATTGCTTGGAGGAAGCGCAGCTGTTCTGCAAGGTTTTTTCAGAAATCCGCTTGCAGACTCAGGCATTCTGGGACTTTCTTCAGGAGCAACATTCGGCGCAATAATTTCAAGTTTTCTTCCGCTTCCGCTTGCTGCTGCAGGATTTAAATTTCTTGCACCTGTTTCAATATTTGCATTTGCAGGAAGTATCCTCTGCGCCCTGGCTGTTTTTTCATTTTCAATGATTTTCAGAAATTCTTCGGTTTCACTACTGCTTGCAGGAACTGCAACAGGCACTTTCATTTCTTCCATAAATTCACTGCTGCTTCTTTTTCACAGCAAAAATTTTCATTCGATTATAGTATGGACAATGGGAAGCTTCAGCGGAAAAAACTGGGATGATTTTTTTATTCTGCTTTTTCCTTCAATTCTGGCCATGCTGCTTTTGTTCCTTACATTTCCATACCTGGACATACTTGGAAGCGGTGAAAAAACCGCCGTTTCGCTCGGACTAAACCTTAACCGTCTGCGGATTCTTGTACTTGCAGGAGCAAGTCTGGCTTCTTCCTGCGCCGTATGCTCCGGCGGCATAATTTCATTTGCAGGATTTATTTCACCGCACATTGCAAGAAAACTTTTTTCCTGCCGACATAAAAAACTCATTCCGCTGAGCATGCTGACAGGTGCAACAGTTCTACTCATTTCAGACCTTTTTGCAAGAACCCTGCTTGCCCCACAGGAAATTCCTGTAGGCATAATTACAGCACTACTGGGCGTTCCATTTTTCATCACAGTCTTGCAAAAAAACAGCAGCTGGCAGCAGTAGGCTTTCAAAATAAGGACATTACAGCACAAAAGGCAGATACAATGATAAATATTCAAAACCTTTCAGCTTCATTCCAGAACACACCCGTTTTTTCAAATTTAAATTTTTCACTGCCTGAAAATTCCATCACAGCCTTGTGTGGCATAAACGGCAGCGGAAAATCCACACTTCTTTCGCTGATGGCGGGCATTATTCCAGACAGCCTTTGCACGCAAGGAAACATTTTCATAGACGGACAGGACATTCTCCTGCAAAAACATGGCAAAAACACTCCATGCACAAAAAATGCCGGCAAAATCTCATTTCTTGAACAAAATGAAAAAAACTTCTGGGACATAACAGTCAGAGAACTCGTTTCAGACGGCAGATTCATTCATCGCAAATGGCATCAGCATTTTCTCCCATTGGACAAAACCGACAGCTTTTTCATAGAACAAGCCCTAAGTTTCCTTTCTCTGCAAAAAATGCAGGACCGCAGGATTTCCACACTTTCCGGCGGAGAATTTCAGCGGGTTCGCATTGCACGTTCACTTGCCCAGCAAACAAAATACATTTTTCTTGACGAACCCCTTACCGCACTCGACATAACATTTCAAAAAGAACTATTAAACATTTTAAAACAACTCTGCACTCAAGGTAAAACAATCTGCCTGTCAATCCACGACCTCAATTTTGCATCAAATTACGCAGACAGCCTGCTCATGCTCAGACAGGACGGCAACGGAATTTTCTCAGGTACCCCAGATGAACTTTTGCAAAAACACATTTTAAGCCAGGTGTACGGCACAGATTTCAGCATTTTTCTCCACCCCGTCACCCAAAAAAAACAAATCTGGTAGTTTCTTTTTTGGACGACAGGCTTTCTGCTATCTGGCTTTCCGCAATTCCGCTTTTCGCTCCAGACTTTTTGTGCCTGAGGCCCAAAAAGTCCGCCTGCGGCGTTGCTCCAATCCAGCGTAAGTTTTTCTGGCTCACAAACCAGGCCTTTTCCATGCCCTTAAATTTTAAAAGCCCTGCAAAATCAGCTGAATTTACTAAATTTAATTGAAAAAAAATCTCCTTTTACGTAAAATGCCGCAATGCAAAAAAAAGCAACAGACATTACTCTTTTGTGCAAGGTTGTAGACAATTTTGGAGACATCGGCGTAGTCTACAGGCTGGCAAGAGCTTTAAAAGAATTATCCGATGCAGAAGAATGCAGTCCAGTTACACTCAGACTCATAACAGATAACCTGCAGTCTTTCCACTCAATTGAACCACAAATCGACCCGCATAAACAGTTTCAGGAACTTTGCAGCATAAAAGTCTATGACTGGAATGCAGAGGCACTTTGCAAAGAAGCATTTCTAGCAGAACCTCCACAGATAATCCTTGAATGTTTCCAGTGTGGCCGCCCAGACTGGCTTGAAGGTCTGCTTTTTGACACAGGTTTTCCAGAAATCGTCCATATAATAATGATAGACTACCTTACCGCAGAAGATTATGCAGAAACTTTTCACCGCCTTATGTCATTAACCCGTTCTGCACGGGTTGAAAAAGTAAATTTCATGCCAGGCTTTACTCCAAAAACCGGCGGTCTGATTCTTGACCAGAATTTCATGCAGTCTTTAAAAAAATCAAAAAAACACAACCAGGAATTTTTCAACATACTTTTCTTTACATACGAAAGGAACTGGCTTCCTGCAATGCAGGAACTTGCCGTTTTTGCTAAAAATCTGGACAAGCCTGTAAACCTTTACATTGCACAGGGGCGCGGCAAAACATCAGCCCTCCAGGCCTGGAAAAATGCCGGCATGCCTTTTAAAGTTACGGAACTGGATTTTCTTCAGCAGTGCCGTTGGGATGAACTTTTATGCAGATGTCCACTTCTTTTCATTCGCGGAGAAGATTCACTTTCAAGAGCATGTCTTTCTGGAAATCCTTTTATCTGGCATGCATATCCGCAAAGCGATGAATATCAGCTTGTAAAAGTTCAGGCACTTCTAGACAGAATGCAGCCGTTTTTTCCTGCAAAAGAGTTTGAAACCGTCAAAGAATGTTTTCTTTCATTCAATTCAGAACAAACAGACATTCAAAAACCTCTGTCAGCCTTTCTGAAAAATTACGACAGGCTTTGCGCAGGATTCAGAAATTTTG
This sequence comes from Treponema sp., assembly GCA_016296655.1. GTDB lineage: Bacteria > Spirochaetota > Spirochaetia > Treponematales > Treponemataceae > Treponema_D. The sequence continues at coordinate 8,580 of JAEDIW010000067.1, forward strand.
CACTAAATCTTCAAAAAAACGGCAACTTGGCAAAAAACCTGATGACTTTTATTGAAGAAAGGTATACAATAGAAACGATATGATTTGTAGAATCATAGAAGTTACCTCAAAGAACTTGAATTTTTGAAGTAACTCCAAGAACGCGGTTTTTTAGGAACGTTTTTGCAACAGCTTAAAGCCGCCAGGCATCTTAAAAAATTTACTGAATGTGTTTTTTTAAGAGCCCAGAATCTTTTTAGGGGTACTACTATGTTAGTAACATCACAGATAAAAGTTGGATCAGCTTTCATGTACAACAACGCACCTCTCATTGTACAGAAAATGCTTGGACAGCGCTCAGGTCGCGCTGGTATGGTAACAAATCTTCGCGTAAAAAACCTTGTTACAGGTTCAACCATGGACTTGGGTCTTGACGCAGGCGAAAAATTTGACGAAGTTGACCTTCAGACTCATACAACAAAGCTTTCATACATTGATGGCGAAGGTGACAGTGCAAATTACGTATTCATGGATCAGGAAACTTTTGATCAGTTTGAACTTTCAAAGTCTGATCTTGGAGACAATGCAGGCTATATCACTCCAGAAGATGATGTAGAAGTTCAGATTACTTTCTACGAAGGCAAGGCAGTAGGTATTGTTCTTCCTGTAAACGTTGTACGTACAGTTACATACTGTGAGCCAGGTGTAAAAGGTGATACCTCTGGCAAGGCTACAAAACCAGCTACTCTTGACACAGGAATCGAAGTAAAAGTTCCTCTTTTCATAAACACAGACGAAAAAGTCGTAATTGACACAAGAGACGGTTCTTTTGTAGAACGCGCAAAATAAACTGCTTTTAAACAAAAATACGTCGAGTCAAGGCACGCTAACGCTTAAAGCCTTGACTTCGCCGTTTTGAGGGGTTGTACTAACCCCTCAATAAAAGCCGTTCAGGATTTTTTCCAGAACGGCTTTTTTTTTCAAGCAGAACTACCGTTTTTGATAGTTTTTTTCAATCCATTTTGTATAT
>JAEDIW010000025.1 GCA_016296655.1 Treponema sp.
AGTTTGTGGATTTTTTTTGCAGCGTTTCGTTGAGGGTAAGCATTTTGTCGGCGAGAGTGATGAATGGTTGCTGGGCTTCTAGAGAAATTTCTGGGATTGGAATTGTTTCAAGTTGATTGATTTTGATATGCAATCCTTCAGGATAAGTTTTTTTGAACCATGAATTAATTAATTTAGAATTTAGTATGCCTAATAAAAATTTTATATCAAATGATTTATTAATATCAAAAATGATATTTACAGTGTCATTGCAGAGATATTTAGATTCATCAATTGTAGCAATTATTTCTTGAGCAATATCTTGAATTACAATTTTTATATCCACTGTAAAATTTTCAAATACACGGGGTCTTCCACCTGGCTTTTGTGTAATCAAATCAGGTCTATACCATAAGTATTCATTGTTTGTTGGTTTTCCCCATCTTTGAATATTTCTTCCCCGTAAAAATAAATAGCAATCATCATCTTTTTTTTCATTAAAAATAAATCTTTTATCATCACTTGTTTTAATTCCCAAAGAAAATGAAACTATATCTTTTAATGGTATTGTTTTTATTTTATTGAGAACAATTGTTTTTTCAAAAGAAAAGTTATATTTGTCATTTTCGAGAATTTGCTTATACGGTAAAACAAAGCCTTTTGATGAAAATCTAGCATTTTCACACTTTTCAATGTTTATGACATTATTTTCTGTTGGTTTATTGTTTGTATAAAAACAAATACAAGTTTTTACAGTAGCATCTTTAAACACTTTTTCGGGTAATTCAGTAAGTCCAGTTACTGTGACATCCTTGGCTAAAAACTCTCTAAATGCAGTAAAACTGTCGGTTCCCATCCAGCTATTTGAGAATATAAATCCAAATAAACCATTCTTTTTCAATAAAAGATGTGCTTTTTCAGTAAAAATGGAATACAAATCACTTTTATTTTTTACAGTTTTATAATGTTCCTGATAAAATTTTCGTTCCTTTTCATTCAAAATATTTACCATATTCACATACGGCGGATTTCCGATTATTACATCAAATCCGTGCTTATTTTCTCCTTTCTCAAGGGACTTAAGTCCCTTGTCGCGGCTGTTGCCGCCATCAGTTTGTCCCTTGCCGCGTCTGTTGCCGCCATCATCATCTGTAAATTCTTTTAAGCCGTGTTTTTTTCTATTATTCAAAATGTAATGAATTGTGTTTTCTAAATATTCATCATTATAAACAACTTTCTCAAAATACTTCTGTTGCCATAACTGTCTATCAGTCGGATTAAATTTTCTATTACGCTCAAGAGATGTTATACCTTTTATTTTCTGCATAATTTTAGGTAATTCTTCTTTTTTACAAGCAACAAGAAAATGCAAATGGTCTTTACAAAAATTATATGCAAGAACTTTATATTTATTCTCCGCAATAATTTTTGCTATCGTCTGCATAACAAAAATTTCTTCATCAAAATCAAGATTTACAGGTTTTTCTATTGCACCATCATTAAAAAATAAAACTTTTCCACTATACCGAGAATTACGCGTAGCAGTAGTTACATGGTAAATAACATCGCCTTTTTCTATATCGTTTACAGTAGAAAGCGTAGATTGCACAAGGGACTTAAGTCCCTTGTCGCGGCTGTTGCCGCCGAACACTTCCGGGAATTCTTCTTCCCACTTAAAGGCTTTTTCGCCTGCAACGGTTGGGTCATCAATCAAAGAGTTTCCGCATTTTATTTTTCCGTTCAGGGTTGTAAGCTTGCGGTTCTTTTTTGCGGTGTGAAGCCACAAGCTCAGTTTTGCAATTTCCACACTTTCTTCATTTATGTCTACGCCGTAAAGGTTGTTTTCCAGAATCGTGTTTTCTATTTCTGTAAAGTTCAATTCTCCGGCATGAATGTTTGACCAGTAATAATCAATGAGAGTGTGCTCAATTTTAAGCTGCTGTAATGCTGCATTCAAAAAGGCTCCAGAACCACAGGCTGGGTCAAGAATCTTTAAATCTAAAAGCCACTTTCTATAATTTTCCAATCGCTCATCAAGTTCAGCAGTAATTTTCTGTTTGGTAGAAACAGTCTTTTTATCATCACTTGTTTTTATGCTTTTTTCTGGAGAAAATTCTTCATCATTAATTTTAAGTTCTTCTCTCTTTTCTTCGCAAAGCTTTCCAATGGTGTTTTCCACAATGTATTTTGTAATGTATTCGGGAGTGTAAAAAACTCCGTCCTTTTTGCGTTTTCCAACATTGTTGTTTTCAACTTTTGCACCAGTTTTTTCATCTTCTATTTCTTTCTGCACTTCTTCAATTTCTGTAAGGGAATTTTCAAAAATGCGTCCCAGAATATCAACGGAAATCTGGCTTTCAAAATCATAGTCGGCAAGGCGTTTTGAATGATTATATAAAACATCGTCACCAACTTTTATATTGTCCAGAACTTCATCTGTCTTAAACAATCCGCCGTTGTAGGCAAAGACATTTTTTGAACTGTCGCTTTCATTTTTGTAGCCTTTATCAATTCTGTCAAAATAAGTTTTAAAAACATTGTACAAAGGCTGACCGTATCCCATTTCCCTAAGCTTTTGATAATCAGAAATAATTCCGGCCACACTATTTGCAGGCAAAAGATTCCGGTCCTCGCAAAACAAAATGAAAAGAATTCTGTCCAGAAGTTTCTGTGTTTTTTTGAAAAGTAAAAGTTTGTTGATTTTGCCATCGTCACCAGATGCTGAAACAAGTTCAGCATGACGGTTTTCAGAATCTGCATGACACTCTTCGGATTGTAAATTATTCTCGCACAAATCTTCAAATAAAAGACGCTTAAAGGTTGAATAGTCGGCGTAAAAATTGTCGGTAATCTGTTTTTCTTCGCTCAAAGTTTCGTGCTTGAGTTTAAGGGGAATGTCGTTTTTCAGCTGATTCAATTCCAAAAGAAGGTACAAAATGCAAAAATCTTCAAAAGTCAGCGTAAAAAGATTGAATTCTATAAACTCGATTTGCGTTTCCACATAAAGCCTTAAGCGTTCAAAATTGCAGACGATAGCATAATTGCAGTTTTCGTGGTGGGATTTGTAGTCAAATGCCTGTCGGGCTACGGTGTCTAAGTCGGTAGTGTCTGTTCCTTTTAGCTCGATTACAGCACGCACCCGGCTTTCGTTGTTTTCTTCGCAGATTGCACCGTCGGACTTTCGGGCATTGTTCTTGTTTTTTGTTTCGTTTTTAAGTTCTGTCAGAATGTTGTAATCTGGCTCAGGCTTAATCGTGTAGTTTAAAACAGAGCAGAATACATCGCGGATAAAGCCTTCCTGATACTGTTCTTCCTTTACCGCCCGGATATTTGCAATTTTAGATTCGTTTTTGTAGTTTGCGCAGAAAAGTTCATATTTTTCGTGCAGAAGGTTTGTATCGAGTTTTGAAAGATATTTTTCGATTATTGATTTTTGAAACATTGTAGTCTCCGCTTGGATTTGCAATTTTAACATTTTTTCTACAGCATATCTATCTTAATATGCTTTTGCTTAGCAAAAATTTTAATCCCTGTTGCAAAATCAACTCTTGTGATAAAATTAAAATGCAGTTGAATGCAAGGATTTTTTTATGGAAAATTTTTCAGAACAAATCAAAAAACTTCAAGAATTTATAGACAAAAGCAATAACATTGTTTTTTTCGGTGGGGCAGGAGTTTCCACAGAAAGTGGCATCCCTGATTTCAGAAGTCAAGATGGACTTTACAATCAAGAATGGAAATATCCGCCTGAAATAATCATAAGCCATAGTTTTTATGAACAAAATCCTACAGAGTTTTATCGTTTTTATCGTAAAAAACTTCTTCTGCCAAATATCCAGCCCAATGCAGCACATATAAAACTTGCAGAACTTGAAGAAAAAGGCAAACTAAAAGCCGTAATAACGCAGAACATTGACGGTCTTCACCAAAAAGCCGGTAGTAAAACTGTATATGAACTTCATGGCAGCACTTTAAGAAATTATTGTACGCACTGCAAAAAATTTTATGATGAATCTTTCATCGCTAAAAGCGAAAATTCTCCTGACAAACTTCCTCACTGTACAGAATGTAATGCATTAATCAAGCCAGATGTTGTGTTGTATGAAGAAAGTCTTAATCAAACCATTATCGACAATTCTATAAAGGCAATTTCAAATGCTGACATGCTTATAATTGGCGGAACATCACTGGTTGTATATCCTGCAGCAGGTCTCATAAATTACTTTCAGGGAAAATACCTGGTTTTAATAAACAAAAGCACCACATCAAGTGATTCTTCTGCATCTTTGGTAATTCATGACTCTATAGGCAAAGTTTTAAGCCAAATCAAAGTTTCCTGACAAAACTGTCAGAAAAGAAGCTTTTATTGTCCTAAACTTTCATTGTGCTAAAATTCTTAGGCCTTTGTAAAAATCGAATACAGTCTCTCCAAATCTTCACCACTAAAATATTCTATTTGAAGAGATCCTCTGTTTAAATTTCCTTTTAAAACAACTTTTGTTCCCAAAACTTCAACAAATTTCTGCTCCATAGCCAGAAGATTCGGATCTCTATCGTCATTTTTTAAAACTGGACTTTTCTTTGAGGGATTTTTTTCCTTATTGTTCAGTTCACCTGCAAGCTGTTCTGCTTCCCTTACAGACAGGCCGTTTCCTACAATTCTTCCAAACAGAATTCTTTGTTCTGCAGAATCAACTACAGACAAAATTGCCCTTGCATGACCAGAAGTAATCTGTCCAGACATCAATGCACTTTGCATATCTTCAGGTAACTTCAAAAGCCTCAAGGCATTTGCCACAGTAGAACGTTTTTTTCCAACCCTCTTTGCAACTTCATCCTGACTGAGCTCACCTATTTCCATAAGTTTATAATAGGCAGTTGCTTCATCTATCGGATTCAAATTTTCCCGCTGAATATTTTCAATCAATGCAACTTCAAGTTTCTTTACATCATTGAATTTTCCAAGCTGGACAGGTATCTTTTCCAATCCTGCCATTTTTGCAGCGCGGGTTCTTCTTTCTCCGGCAATTATATAAAAAGTTCCATCACCAGCATCTTCAATTAAAGGAGGCTGCAGAATTCCATTTTCTTTTATTGAATCTGAAAGTTCCTGCAATTCATCCTGCGCAAATTCATGCCTCGGCTGTTCAGGATTAGGCTTCAGTAATGCAGGATTTACCCATAAAGTTCCATTTTCATCGACAGTAATTCCAGATGGAACATTCAAAGGCTTTGCTACACTATTAGCAGTATCATCAAAATTCCCGTTTTTAGAAGAAATTTCTTTTCCATATTCTTCTTCAGAAAAAGGCATCAAAGCATCAAGACCTCTGCCTAATGCAGGTTTCTTAGCCACGGCGGATTACCTCTCTTGCAAGTATTTCATAGCTTTTTGCACCAGCACAGTTTGCATCATATTCACAAATCGGCATACTATGCGACTGAGCTTCTGACAAACGGATATTTCTCGGAATAATAGTATTAAAAACAATGTCTTTAAAATACGATTTTACCTGCATAACAACATCCTGAGCCAGGCGCGTTCTTGAATCATACATTGTAAAAAATATTCCACCTATCACTAAATCAGGATTGATACTTTTCTGTACTTTTTTTACCGTCTGCAACAAAAGAGAAATACCTTCCAGAGCAAAATATTCACACTGCATAGGAACAAGAACCTTATCTGCTGCAACAAGTCCATTTAATGTCAAAACACCCAATGACGGCGGACAATCTATAAAGATAAAGTCATAATTATCTTTTATTGGAGCAAGCGCATTTTTCAAAAAATATTCCCTATTTTCCAAATCAACAAGCTCAATTGCTGCTCCAGAAAGATCAATCGATGCACTTATCGCATCTAGATTTTTTACAGATGTATGATGAATAACTTGTTCGGGTTTTGCAACTCCTGAAATCAATTCATAAATTGTTGGCTTTCCTCTTGAAACACCAACTCCACTGGACATGTTTCCCTGTGAATCAAAATCAACAAGCAAAACTTTTTTTCCGGCAAGCGCAATATAAGCACCAATATTTATAGCCGATGTTGTTTTTCCAACTCCACCTTTTTGATTTACAAAAACAAAACACTTTCCCATGTTTTAAATATATCATTTTTAAAAATTTTAGTATACAGTATCAGACTGAGGCAAATCATGATTTTATCTATAACATTTTCAAAACCAACACCAATTTGTTTCCAGAAATTTGGAAAGCCACTAACAAAAATCAAAATAAAGCCTGTAAGCAAAGGTTCTGATATTTCCTATTTTGCAGAAATGTTTACAGAAAAACAAGTTTTCCACAAAAATATAGACGCATCTGAAATTGAAAATTTCATTCAGGATAATGCAGGAAAAACTTTTTTTAACTGTCACTACAAAACAGAAACAGAAGAAACTACTATTTTATCAAACAAGAAAGGGCATATCTCAAAAATTACAAAAAAAATATCTCAAAATTTAGGCAACAAAACTTTTCCCCTGCAAAATTTAGTAAACCCTGTTAGAAATAAAACCAAAAATTATATTTTGCAGGAAGGAATTCCTGTGCCTTTTCTGATATTATTGGGAATTATGACTCCTGCAGGAAAAGTAATTTCCTCAAAATATGACAAATTCCGTCAGATAAACCGTTTTCTTGAATTCATAGACGATATAATTGACCAGATAATTCAAGACATAAAAAATGAAAATTCAGAAAAAACTCTCAGACCCATTCATATTACAGACTTTGGTTGCGGAAAATCCTACCTTACTTTTGCAGTTTACCACTACCTCACAGAAATAAAAAAAATTCAAACTGTAATTACAGGTCTTGATTTAAAAGATGACGTTATAAAATACTGCAATTCACTGGCGCAAAAAATGAATTTCTCAAACTTAACCTTTAAAACAGGAAATATTTCAGATTATGAATATGAACAGAATCCTGACATCATAATTACACTACACGCATGTGATACCGCTACAGATTTTGCCATTCACTATGCAGTTTCGCATAATGCAAAAGCGATTTTAAGTGTTCCATGTTGCCAGCATGAAGTTAACGCTCAATTAGATTCCTGCAAAAATTCTCTGCTGCAGGAAAAAAATGTTTTTTCTTCCATTCTGAAGTATGGAATATTAAAAGAACGTTTTTCTTCGCTTGTTACAGATGCTATCAGAGCTGATTTTTTGGAAAAAGAAAACTACAAAGTCCAAATACTAGAATTCATTGATATTGAACATACTCCTAAAAATCTTTTAATAAGAGCTGTAAAAAAATCAAATACAGAATCCTGCTCTAAAAATCAGGCAAAAGAACGGATTGAATTACTGAAAAATGCTTTGAAAATAAATCCAAGTATTTTGCTACAAAACAAATGACTCAAGAAAATCTGCTATTCCATCTTCATTATTTGATTTTCTTGTAACATATCTGGCAACGTCTTTTATATAATCAAGCCCATTGCTCATAGCAACAGAATACCCTGCCATTCTTATCATAGATTCATCATTCATGCTGTCGCCAAAAACCATGATTTTGTCCTTACTTATGTTAAGCATATTTGCCAGATAGAGTAGGGCTTCACCTTTTCCACAATTTGGGGGCATTATTTCAAGAAAGTATGGTTTGCTCGTAAATATAACAGCTTTATCTCCAAATTTTTTCTTCAATTTGTCCTGCAATTCTGCAACAATCGAAGGCTCACCAGGAATTACCATTTTAGAATGTCCTTCGGCAAGAGCTTTTTTAAAATCTGGAACAACTTCAAGTTTTAATTTGCATAATGTAGAGTCTAGCCTTGACCATTCATTATCCACATCAGCATAAATAGTATTTGGACCATAAATTTCAGCTGGAAGATTATAAGTTAAAGCTTCCTCATAACTTTTAATTAAAATATCTCCATCTACATTTCTGGAATAAATTACTTTATCTGTACGTAAATCAAAAATTCTTGCTCCATTTAAAGTTACAATAAAATGCCCTGTATCAAAATTTTCAGTTCCAAGAAATTTTACATACTTTTCCAAAGCTCCTTTAGTACGCCCTGAAGCTAGAACAACATAAATACCCTTTTCAGCAAGTTTCCTTATTGAAGCAGCAGTTTTTTCACCAATTTCCAAATCCTTATTTAAAAGAGTATCATCCATATCAAAAGCTACTAATTTAGGATCTAATTTTTTTTCAGGAATTTTCATTTAATGCTCCTATACAATTTTAAAATTATTTTGCTCTTCTAGAAAAAACAAACATGTATACAATTGAAAGCAATGCAAAAACAATAATATAAAAAAGGGCAACCTCATATTTCATTTCTGGCAATGCAAAAAATAAAATACCGCTTATAACCGTTAAAATTCCTATGGCTGTAGAAAATATACCTGTCGCAGTCGCAAATAATTTTTTTGATTTCAGTTTTGCAGAATCATAAATGCCTGTACACAATGCATCTAAATATTTTTTAGACCTAAAGTAAAACCCTGCTACAATAAAACTTATTCCGCCCGTTATAAAAAAAATACCTAAAATAATTTCTTTCATACAAAACTCATTTCTTTATGTACTTTGAAATTTTCTCAATTATATTGTCAGCTTTATGTTGTGTTTCCAATTCAATCCGTTTTTGCAGTCCATCTTCACCTTCAAAAAATAAAAATATTTTTTCTTTTTCTCCCAGCAGAATACTGAACCAGGTTCTAGAAGTTTTTTGAACTGACAGCGATTTTAACTCAGATACATTAGCCAACTGTTCTTCAGGCTCATCCCCATGAGCAGCCTGTCTCAGCATCATGCTCATTGCTGATTCATAAGGATGAACATAAAAATAAAAATTTTTCTCGCAAAAAACCAAAAGCCCCCATATTTCACAAGAAGGATTATTGTTTTTCAAGGAAAGGCTGTTCAATGTTTTCAAGTCAGCTTTTAAACTGACCATCTCCAAAGAAATAACTTTATCACTTACTTTTTTTGAGAATTCGTCAAAAAATTTTTGAACAGCTCTTTCCTGCGATTTTTCCATTTTACTTTATCTTTACAAGTTTTACGTCAAAGCAGATATAAGAATTTCCAGGAATTCCAGCCTGAGGAACTCCACGAATCCCGTATGCAAGCTGAGGAGGAATCAGCATCTGCCTTGTTTCTCCAAGTTTCATTTCCTGAACCATTAAATCAAATCCAGGAATCATTTCTCCAGCTCCTGTACTAAAGCTTAAAGGTTCGTGTCCCTGCGGATGAAATTCTTTTGTAACATCAAAAAGCTGACCACTTGGCAAATAACCTCTGTATTCAACAGTTGCTGTTTTTCTTTTTCCACATGCAGAACCAGAACCATTTTCAAGAATCTTGAAATAAACACCAGAAGATGATTTTGTAAAGCCTTCAACCATCCGGTTAAACTGAGCATCCTTAAAATCCTTTTTTGCTTTTGCGGCAACAGGAACTAACCTGTCAAAATCTGCCTGAGCAGCTGAAAACTTTTCTGCATCTGCACCCTGTCGTACAATTGTTACAGATTTGATTTCATCGTTCTGTTTAACTGCATTAACAACATCCTGACCAGTTACTACTTCTCCAAAAATAGTATGCTTATAATTAAGCCAGTCTGTAGGAACATGCGTAATAAAAAATTGACTTCCATTTGTATCATCACCTGAATTTGCCATTGCAAGTTTTCCAGGTTTATCAAAAATATATTTTTCAACAGGTTCATCGCTGAATTTATATCCTGGTCCACCAGTTCCATTACCAGCAGGATCTCCCCCTTGAATCATGAAATTTTCAATAACACGATGAAATTTTAATCCATTATAAAAAGGCTTTCCTTTTGCTGCATTTAAAGTGCCTTCTGCAAGACCTACAAAATTAGTAACAGTCAAAGGTGTGTCTTTATAAAACAATTCGCAGACAATTTCTCCACGAGTTGTATCAATTACTGCAAAAAGGCCGTTTTTACCTTCTATAGCTTTCATACTTTCCTCCGAGGGTTTTGCAAAACCCATTGACATAGTCATAATAACTGAAAATAGTCCTAAAATAAATTTTTCAAATTTCATTTTATTTTCCTAAAAATGAAAAATTCACATAAATTAAATCAATCTATGTAAATTTCAAATGCTCAAAAAGCTAATTTTCGATTTTTGCAAACTAACTCTAAAATCAGCTTACTAAATATCTAAGGAAACGCCGAATAAATCCTATTAAGGATTTTCAGTATTAACCTTGAATGTAGCAAATTGTCGTAAGTCAATGATTTACGGCAATTTGATGGGAATTGCTGAGTAATCGCCTCAAGTGTTAATCAGCACCTCCCTAAAATTGCTCTTTAAACCACTTATTAATTGCATCAAGCCGGGAACTCAACGATTTTTCCATTCTTTGTTCCAAAACAGAAAAACGAAGTATTTTCGCCTGAATTGCCATATAAACTATAAAATAATCGCCACAGTCCATAACAGCAAGGTTTATATTCATGTTACCTTTTTTTACAGCCCTTATAAACTTGTACTTAAGCGAGTCTATATTCTGAAACCGTACAAAAACCTCATTTTCAGTTTGTTTATATGTCAAAGCATACCTGCTCTTTCCAAAAGCATGCTCATTCTGAAAACAATACAGTTTAAGATTGTCAGCAGAACCTTCTGTCATATCAGGTATTTTTTCATCAGAATCAGGACCTGCTATCATATAGGATTCGCTATACAAAGTATCCCATTTTTGCCGGCTGTTAGACCAATACTGCATCCCTTTCATTTTTGAAATAGAACGCAATATTTTTGAAACCTTATCTATAGAAATATCTTCAAGATTTACGTTATTTTTTTCTGCCAAATCTGATTTTTTTATTAGATACAACGCTTCAGATGCATAAGAAGGATCTTCTCCATCTTTTCCACCCTGAAAAACGATTTTTTCTTTCATAAAATCAGTTTCAGGCATTAAAATCAATTCTGTTTCATCTTTTTCAAGAGTATGTTTCAATTCACCTTTTTGAAGCAGCTCCTCAAAAATTTCCTTCTTCAGAATTTTTTCAATAGAATATGTTTCCGCAAAAGCTGAAAAAACAATAAAAAAGAAAGAAACATTTATTACCTTTTTTATAAAACTATTCATATTAACGAATTCCTTTATATAAAACCCTTACCTGTTTATATAAACCTTCTCCTTCACTTTTAGTTTCAATATCAGGAATATCATTTAAAGTTGTATGAATCAGTCGTCTTTCAAAAGGATTCATTGGTTCCAAAAGAATTGAATTATGAGAAGATCTTACTTTATCAGCTGTAACATAAGCAAGGCGTACAAGAAGTTCCTCTCGACGAATTCTATAATTTTCAGTATCTAGAATAACTCTTATTTCTTCATGTCCAAGACGACCCGCATAAACATTTGCCAAAAGCTGCAAAGCATCAAGATTTTTTCCTTTCCTTCCAATAAGGATTGAAGAATTTTCAGAATCAAGTTTTATTCCAATTTTTCGTTCTTCACGGAATATAACGCTAACCTTTACGCTATATCCCATTTTTTCAATCAATGTTTGAACGAATTCTACAAGTTTATTTTCAAATTCCCCCTGAGGAATAGGGTCCGAAAAAGTGTTTGTCGAAGGAATTTTTCCGTCAAATTCAGGTGCATGCTCAGGACTGTCTGTATGCACACGAATCCTTACAAAACCTTTCTTAAAAAGTGTCCCTTTTTGAGTTTCAAGAATTTCAACATCAAATTGATTTCTTTCAAGACCAAGATCATTTGAAGCCATTTCAATAGCTTCTTTTTCATTTTTTGCTTCGTATTCGTAAGTCATTTTAACCTCTTTTATATGAATACCTTAAAAAACGAATTTTTTAAGGCTCTCTGAAATATAATGAAAGGGGTGTCTCAAAAGTGTAATTCATATTGTCATTTTGAGCTTGATTCAGCATGGCAATACTTATTGGACAGCCCCTTTAAAAAATCAACTATTTTCTAAATTTCTTAACATTGGACTTTTTTTCAGCATTTTTTTCTTTTTTCATCATTGCATTGATAAAAAGTTGCTGTATCAACTGAACAAAATTTGAAACTGTCCAATAAAGAATCAATCCTGATGGAGCATTATAGAACAGAAAGAAGAAAATCAATGGCATACCATACATCATCATCTTCATCTGAGCTGCATTTGAACCTGTCATAGTTCCGCCATTTTGTGTTATTTTTCCAAATAAAAGTTGAGAAATAACGTAAATTATTGGCAACAGCCTTAAATCACTTCCAATAAATGGTATGTTAAAATTAAATCTGTAAATACTATCCCCTGCAGAAAGATCAGGAATCCAACCAGGAATGAACATAGCTCCACGGAATTCAAAATAGTTGTTAAACAAATTGAACATTGCAAATAATACAACAAACATGAAAACCATAGGCAAACAACCAGAAACTGGATTATATCCTGCTTCTTTGTAAAGTTTTGCCGTTTCCTGCTGCATTTTCTGAGGATTGTCCTTATACTTTGCCTGAATAGCCTGAATTCTTGGCTGCATTTCCTGCATCTTTTGAGTTCCCATAGAACTCTTCTTTGTAAGAGGGAACATAACAAGCTTCAACAAAATAGTCAGAATAATAATAGAAACACCCCAGTTAGGAATGACTTTATAAATCATTTCCATCATCCATTTAAGAATTGTTTCCAGCCATGAAAGGAACCCACTAGACTGAAGACATTCTCCAAGCCTCAATCCTTCAACATTCCATTTGTTATTAGCGGCAACATTGTAAATTCTTAAATCTTTTTCATTTCTAGGACCTAAATATAAATAATATGAATCCCTTAATTTTTTACCTGTGAAAGAACTTCTTTCAACCAATGTCTGTGCATTTGCGTAATTATTTTTTTCGATTAACGAAGAATAATAAACATTTTTTACAGCTGTCTGTCCTGTTGGGATGATAAGCCCTACAAAATATTTACCACCTATTCCAGCCCAAGAAACATTTTCTTTGTCATAAACTTTAAACTGCTTTTCTGAAAGAACAATTTTTTTTGCTTTTTCACCATTAAATGCAATAAACTGTCTTGATTCATAGCGGTCAGCTTTTTTGTCAAAATGAGGTCCCAGCTGTGGAGATGTACGGATTGTATATGCAATTCCATCAAAATTCAGACCATTGGAATTTTCAGCACCCTCTATTGCAATATCAAGTTTAAAAGCATATTCATCAGGTTTAAAACTATAAGTCTTATAAAGAGTAAATCTATTTTCTGTTTTATCAGAATTTTCAATTAGAAACGTTTTATAAAAACCAATAGTATAGTCATCTAACTTTCTTGCAGTGAATACTTCATTTATAATTGAATTAGACGCACCGCCAAAAGCAATAGAACACGTTCTGTTTAATTCAGAAACATTGTCAGACAACTCAACGCCCGTTGAAGTATCTCTATCAAAGTGATCAAGAAGTTTATAGCTGATTATATCACCGCCACGAGTTGAAAAAACAACTTCAACTTTATCGGTTTTAATAGTATAAAATTCTTCTATAGCTGTTTCTTCATCTGCAGATAATACATTTTCAATTTTATTTGTTACAATCGTATTTACAGAATCTAACTGTGTTTCAACAGCTTCTTTTTCCTGAACAGTTTCTGTCTGTACAGTCTGTTTGTTTTGAGTTGGAAAAAACTTTGTCTGAATAAACATAGATCCAACAAGAACAATAGTAGAAAGTACAACAGCCCAAATAGTATTCTTTTCCATAATGCAAATTCTCCAGAATATTTTTTAAGGGACTGGGTCATAACCACCTTTATGAAATGGATTGCATTTAAGAATACGTTTTGTGGACAGACAAATTCCTTTTATTGGCCCATGTTTTTTAAGTGCCTCAAGTGCATAATTTGAACATGACGGAAAAAATCTGCAACATCGAGGTTTTAAGGGAGAAATAAAAATCTGATAAATTCGGATAAAAAAACAGAAAAATTTAACAAAAAAATTTTTCATGTCTTTAATATTCCTGCCTTTTCACATAATGAACGAAATTGAAAATACCGTGTGCTGAACGAGTCGTTTCCAGGATAAATAAGTAATAACAAATCATATCCGGTGTTCAGGTATTTTTTTAAAGACCGATAAATTTCACGGCTATAGCGTTTAGAGGCATTTCTTCTAACTGCATTGCCATAGCCGCGTGAAAGAGTAAAAGCAATTCTGTTGTAGTCAAAATCATTTTCTAAGTAAAATAATTTTGCACCAGAAATACTTACTTTCTTTCCATTTTTAAACAGATTCCTAATTTCATCAGAAGCTTTTATATGTTCTTTTTTATAAAAGCTTTCTGAATGTAGCAAGCCTGTTCCCATCCCTTTACTTACTTAATATCAGTAAGGCTTCTTTTCATCAGAAACAGATAATTTTGCACGACCTTTTGCACGTCTGCGAGAAAGAACTTTTCTTCCACCACGAGTTGCCATACGAGCGCGGAAACCAAATTTTCTATTACGTTTTACTTTACTTGGCTGATATGTTCTTTTCATAATGAACACGTCTCCTTATTTAAAGAACCTTTTACAGGTTCAGATATTATAAACAGTGTTACTGAATATAACATTATTGACAAGTTTTGGTCAACATACTTTTTCTCATTCTCTCAAAGGCTTCCTTCATATTTTCAGGAATTCTTCCATTTTTTTCTGTTTTCTGTTCATTTTTATATATTTTTTCTATTGTTTTCTCTTCACAATTAAATTTATTTTCCATTTTTTGTTTTTCATAAATTTTAATTTCATTTTCTATTTCAGAAAGAACAGCCTTACTTCCTCTAAGCCTGAATGACAGGCATCTTATTTCAAGTTGAGGAACAAATTTTTTTAAACCTCTTAAAATATACATTTCATGAATTCTAAACAGTTGAATAAAACCTGGATGATCAGTCTCTATCAGTAAAATTCCATCTTTTACATCGACCAAAGAACTATGTGAAAAAAGTTTTGCACCTATGTCTTCTTTTGAACCATTTTTTATTGATGTAGTAATTTTTTTCCATGCATTTTCAACGCTGTCTTTTTCTTCAAATCTTTTTTTATCAATATTTGAAAATACTTTTAAAATCATTTCACGGCTATTTATAATCTGTTCGTCACGCATTTTCGCTCCATTCTCCTTTATTCAAAAAATAAACTTTTGTCGTACTGTGTTTATAATTTTCATAAGGTTCTCCCGGAAGAAATGTACAAAACATCTGATCATATTCAGGAAGAAGATTTGTCAATTTTTTTCTTTTTTCAGGATCAAGTTCAAGCATAACATCATCCATAAGTAGAACAGGCTTTTTTCCTGTCATTTTTGTATAAAATACTGCCTGAGCAGTTCGAAGTAATAATGAAATCAACCGTCTCTGTCCTGTTGAAGCTGTAGGAATAAAAGGCTTTTTATCCTTCATAAAGCGAATTCTATCTCTATGTGGTCCAGAAAGAGTTGTTTCCATTATTTTATCATGTTCTTCTTTTGACTTTAATAATTCAAAAATTTCTTGAGAAGATGGAAAATGACTTCCAACATTATCTTCAATTTCTTTCCATGACGGTTCATAATTTATTGTAAGACCCTCAATTCCTGAAATCTGCTCGTATAATTTTCCAAAAATTTCATTAAATTGAAAAATCATATCTTTTCTTTTTTTTTGAATCATTAATCCATTTTCTATAAGCTGCTTATTATAGACATCAAGAAGATTATAATTATGCTCTTTTAAAATTGCATTCCGGCTTTTTAATACTTTTTTATACCTTCTCAAAAAATCAAGATACAAAACATCATACATTGACAAAGACTGATCAATAAAAAATCTTCTTTTTTCAGGTTCACCAACAGCAAAAGATAAATCATCATGACAAAATAAAACACATGGAATTGTATTTATAAGTTCTTTTCTGTCACTTATTCTTTTACCATTTTTTTCAACTTTTTTTCTGGAATTTTCATAGAGAATACTTATAGACTGTGTAATTGATTCAGTTTTAAAAAAAGCCCTTATTTTGAAAATTGATTCTTCTTTTCTAACTATTTCAGAATCACTGTTTGTTCTAAATGAATTACCATAAGCAGAAAAATAAAGAGCTTCCAAGAGATTACTTTTTCCTTGTCCATTTTCTCCAACAAAATAGACCTCCTTTGCAAGAAGGTCTATTGTATCGTTCTTTAAATTTCTAAAGTTGTATAAAGATAAGTTTAAAAACGGCATTACTCTAAATTCATAGGCATAATGATATGGAAATAATCAGCTTTTGGTTCTGAATGTAAAGTTATAGCTTTCATTGACTCAGTAAACTCAAAAACAATTCTTTCAGTATCAATTACTTTTAAAGGTTCTCCAATATAACGGTAATTTAATGCAAGAGTAATTTCATCACCATTATATTCACAAGGAATCTCTTCATCGGCATTACCAATATCTGACTCTGGTGAAATAATTTTTAAAACTCCAGGTTTTAAATTAAACAGAATTCTGCATATTTTTTTATCAACCATTAAAGCAATGCGTTTTAAAGCATTTTCCAAATCATTTTTTTGAACCTGAAAAGAATAAGCCTGTTTTTCAGGTATAACTCTTTGATAATTAGGAAACTGTCCATCCAAAAGCAAAGAAGAAAATTCATAATTACTGAATTTCGCAAAAATCATTTTATCAACGATGGCAATTGAAATATTACCTTCACTAGGAGCATTTTTTAAAATACAGTTCAATATTTTTACAGGAACAATAGAAGGTGTAAATTCTGGAGTATTTAATGTATTTTCTTTTTCAATATAAGAAAGACGACGTCCATCGGTAGAAACCATTACAAGATTGTTGTCTTTTTTTGTAAAGAAAACACCTGTCATGAAAAATCTGTTAGCATCATCTGCAACTGCAAATATTGTCTGGCAAATCATTTCCTTAAAATCCTTAGAAGAAATTTCAAAGAAAGGAACATTTTCAGTTGAAGCAATTTCAGGAAATTTATCACTTGCAATACTCTTTAACTGGAATTTTATTTTCTTGGAA
The DNA here is from genome assembly GCA_016296655.1 of Treponema sp. Classification (GTDB taxonomy): domain Bacteria; phylum Spirochaetota; class Spirochaetia; order Treponematales; family Treponemataceae; genus Treponema_D. The sequence continues at coordinate 16,996 of JAEDIW010000025.1, forward strand.
ACTGGCTTTATAGAAACTTTTATGTCTTCCTGATTAAATTCAACTTCTCCTGAAGGTAAAGAATTTAAGATTCCCATAAGTTTGTCACAATAAATTGTTGTTGTACCTTCTTCAATAACTTCTACAGGAATATGTGTTATAAAATTTACAGAAGTATCAGAAGCCTTTATTGTTAAAGTATTATTTTGAGCTTCCAGTAAAACATTCGAAAGTATTGAAATTGGACTTTTATTCGTAATTATTTCCTGTGCTATTGCAATTTCTTTTATTAAAGAATCTCTGTCAAATGAAAATTTCATTTTTCTCTCCCATAAAAAGATTAGTTAGAAAATTTTAATTCCACTTATTATTAAATTTTAAAATTTAATAATAGTAATAATAAGCATTGTGAATTTGTGTAAAACTCAGTTATTTTTTTTTAATATAACAATTTAGAATTTGGATAAGTTAGTGTTCCAAATTCACAGTTTTTACACTTTTCAACAATGTGAATAAATAATAACAGTTTATTCACACAATTTTATCATATTATACACAATTTTGTATCTATATATTTTTTTTATTTTTTAAAATCTTTTATATTTCTTGTTAAAATTTGTACAACAGAATTCAAGGATGAATCAGTTTTTAAAAGATCTCTAATTTTTTCATCTGCATGCATGGCTGTTGTGTGGTCCCTTCCTCCAAATTCCTGTCCTATTTCAGGATAAGAATATTCTGTTAATTCCCTTGAAAGATATATTGCAATCTGTCTTGGAAAAACGAATTTTTTGTCTCGTTTTTTGCTTTTTATATCTGTGATTGAAATATTGTAATAGTCAGAAACAACTTTTTGAATTATATCAATTGTAATTGTTCCAGAAAGTGGTTGACTGAATGTATCTCTTAATTGTTGTTGAGCTATATCTATGGTAAGGTTTTTATTTACAAGTTCTGAATATCCAATCATTTTTGTCAATGCCGATTCCAAATCACGTACATTTGTAACGACATTTTTTGCTATATAAGCAATTACATCATCAGGAATGTGTTTTCCAAGAGTTTCTAGTTTTTTTAAAAGAATGGCGTGTCTTGTTTCAAAATCAGGCGGTTGAAGGTCAACAACAAGTCCATTTGAAAACCTTGAACGTAAGCGGTCTGTCATATCTTTCAGTTCAGTTACAGGTCGATCACAAGTGAAAACCATCTGCGAACAAGAATCATGAAGAGCATTAAAAGTATGAAAAAGTTCTTCCTGTGTCTGAGTTTTCCCCTGAAGGAAATGTATGTCATCAAGTAAAAGAACATCAAGATTTCTATATTTTGATTTGAATTTGCTGGTTGTCTGACTTTTTATTGAGCTTGTGAATTCATTTGTAAAAGTTTCTGCAGGTATATAACATATTTTAAAGTTATCACCTTTTTCCTTATATATGTAATTTCCTATAGCTTCCATAAGATGAGTTTTGCCAAGACCTACTCCTCCATAAAGCAGAATAGGGTTATATGTTTTACCAGGATTTTTAGCAGCTGCAATTGCGGCATTATATGCATAATCACTGTTGCTTCCTGGAATAAAGGTATCAAAAGTATATTTTTCAAAAAGCTGAGGATGTTTGCGAATCTGCTTTTCCTGAAATTGAATTTTTACAGGTTCTTGAATTTTTTTAACAGGCTGTTCCTGATATATTTCTGTTTTTATTTCCTGTCTGAAATTTATAATATTTTCTGATTCTGGAACTGAGTTTGATGTAGAAAAAATTGACTGATTATTTACGATATGCTGTATATTTAAATTAATCTGACCTGTTAATTCTTCTATTTTTTTTGTAACAAGCTGAACATTACCTTTTTTCAGCATTGACTGCCATAAAAATTCTGACGGAACTGAAACTGTGATTGTAGTAAGAGTGTCTTCTACATAAGTCATATTAAACCAAAGTTTAAATTCAGTTTCTCTTCCTGCATTTTTAAATTCTTCATGAAGCTGATCTAATGCATATTTCCAAACGTCTTCGTAATTATGTTCACCCATAAGGGTATTATAAACTGTCTTTACTTTTTTATGCAATAAAGATATAATTTCAACCGATTTTCTATAAATGTAAGCTTTCTTATTTCTTATAATAAAAAGAAATATATTATTCAATTCAAAGGATATAAATAATGACATCTAATTATTCAGCCGGTAATATTCAAGTATTAAAAGGACTTGAAGCTGTACGTAAAAGACCTGGCATGTATATTGGATCTACAGGTCCAAAGGGGCTTCATCATCTTGTTTATGAAACTGTTGATAATTCCATAGATGAAGCAATGGCTGGGTATTGTGATAATATAATTGTTGCTTTAGAAAAAGATGATATTGTTCGAGTAGAAGATAATGGCCGTGGAATTCCTGTAGATATTCATCCAACAGAAAAAATCAGTGCATTGGAACTTGTACTAACAAGGCTTCATGCTGGTGGAAAATTTGAAAAAAGTGCTTATAAAGTTTCAGGTGGTTTACACGGTGTTGGTGTTTCTTGTGTAAATGCCCTTTCAGACTGGATGGAAGCTACTGTAAAACGTGATGGTCATATTTACCGGCAGCGTTATGAACGCGGAATTCCTAAAACTAAAGTTGAAATTATCGGTGATACTGAAGAACACGGAACAACAATCAGATGGAAAGCTGATAAAAGTATTTTTACTGTAACAACAACTTATGACTGGGATGTTTTGATTCAGCGTCTGAAAGAATTGGCTTTTTTGAATAGTGGAATTGTTATTACATTCCGTGATGAACGTCTGGAAAAAACAAAAGAGGAAGTTCTTAAATATGAAGGCGGAATTGTTCATTATGTTAATGAGCTTAATTCAAAAGCAAAATTAAAATATCCTGAGGAACCTATCTTTATTAATGGCGAAAAAGATGGTGTCATTACTGAACTTTCTTTTCAATATAATGAAAGTTATTCAGAAAATATTCATACCTATGTAAATGATATTAGAACAGGAGATGGAGGAACTCATCTTGATGGTTTCAGGTCTGCACTTCTTTTTGTTCTTTCAAAAGCTCTTGATAACAATGAAAAATTAAAGAAAAAAATGCCTAAAAAGGAAGGCAAGGTCGAAGCGAAAGAAGATCCTTATGAAAAACTGAATGGTGATGATGTACGTGCAGGTCTTGTAGCTGTTCTTTCAATGAAAGTCCCTGAACCTGAGTTTGTAGGACAAACTAAGGATAAGCTTGGAAATCCTGAAGTAAGAGGAATAGTTGATTCTCTAGTTAAGGAAAAACTTACAATTTTCTTTGAGCAGAATCCTCAAGTTTTGGAAAAAGTCCTTGAAAAGTCAATTGGAGAAGCTGCTGCCCGTATTGCTGCAAGGAAAGCAAAGGATGCCAGCCGCAAAAAGTCAGGACTTAGTGGATATAAAAAACCGGAAAAACTTTCTGATTGTTCTATTAAAGATAATCCTGAAATTTGTGAAGTATATATTGTAGAAGGAGATTCTGCAGGCGGTTCAGCTAAAAAAGGGCGTGATTCTAAAACTCAGGCAATACTTCCTCTTTGGGGAAAAATGCTTAATGTTGAAAAAGTCGATACTAACAAGGTTCTTAAAAATGAAAAACTTGAACCTGTTATTAATACTCTTGGAACAGGTATTGGTAAAGAATTTAACATAGATAAATTAAGGTATCATAAAATCATCATTATGGCTGATGCTGATGTTGACGGCTCTCATATTCGTACTCTGCTTTTAACTTTTTTCTTTAGATATATGCCTGAGCTTATTTCAAATGGCTATGTTTATCTTGCTATGCCACCGCTTTTTAAAGTTCAGTTTGGAAAAAAAGAACCTATATATTGTTATTCAGATGCTGAACGGGATGCAGCTCTTGCTGAGTTTGATGAAGAAACAAGAAAAAAGGTTGATGTTCAGCGTTACAAAGGACTTGGTGAAATGGATGGAAAACAACTTTGGGAAACTACAATGGATCCAGCTCATAGAAAAATGCGTGTTGTTACAATTCCAGATGCTGAGGCTGCAGATAAAATTTTTACAGTTTGCATGGGAGAAGAGGTTGAGCCTCGCCGCGAATTTATTGAATCAAATTCAAGTTATGCAAATCTAGATATCTAAGGAAATTATATGTTGGAAGAATATAAAACAGATGCTGGTGGAACAGTAATAAAGATTCCTATTGAAGATGAAGTAAAGCAGGCTTATATCGACTATTCGATGTCTGTAATTGTTCAGCGTGCACTTCCTGATGTTAGAGATGGTCTTAAACCAGTCCATAGAAGAATTATGTATGCAATGGACACCCTTCATCTTTCAAGTAGCGGAAAGACAAAAAAATGTGCCACAATTGTCGGTGAAGTTCTTGGACATTATCATCCTCATGGCGATGCTTCTGTTTATGATGCACTTGTTCGTCTTGGACAGGATTTTGCTCAAAGATATACAACTGTAACACCTCAGGGAAACTTTGGTACTATTGCTGGAGATCCTGCTGCTGCTTACCGTTATACTGAAGCAAAAATGTCAAAAATTACTGAAGAAATGGTTTCTGACATTTCAAAAAATACAGTTGATATGGTTCCTAACTTTGATGATACAACAAAGGAACCTGCTGTTTTGCCAGGAGCTTTTCCATTTTTACTTTGTAATGGTACAACAGGTATTGCTGTTGGTATGGCTACTAACATGCCAACTCATAATCTTAGGGAAGTTGCTTCTGCAATTTCAGCTTATATCGATAATCCTGAAATTTCAATTGATGACTTGATGCTTCACATAAAAGGTCCAGACTTTCCAACAGGTGGAATTATTTATGGACGTGAAGGTATAAAAAAAGCCTATAAAACTGGTCGTGGAAAAATTACAATTCGTTCAAAGTTTACAATTGAAACTGCAAAAAATGGAAAAGAAAGGATCGTATTTACAGAAGTTCCTTATGGTGTAAATACTTCTTCAATTGTAAAAAAGATAAATGAACTTGCAGAAAATAAGGCTATTGAAGGCATTGTGGAAGCAAACGATGAGACTTCTGACCGTGTTGGAATGAGACTTGTTGTTGAGTTAAAAAAAGGAGCTGTTACAAAACTTGTATTGAATCAGCTTTTTGCTAAAACAGATTTACAGTCGAATTTCGGAGTAATAAATCTTGCTCTTGTTCCTCAGGTAAAAGAAGGTTCAGCGCCTCGATATGTTGAGCCTGATTATTTAACTTTGCCTGCTACTTATTTGAAGCCTGAAGTCTTGAATTTGAAGCAACTCATAAAACATTTTGTAAATCACAGGCAGGAAGTAATAACAAGGCGTTCTATATATGATTTGAAAGTTGCCAAGCACAGAATGCATATTTTGGAAGCTTTGATTACAGCTATTAATAATATTGATGAAGTTATAAAAATAATAAAAGAGAGTAGGGACACTGAAGCTGCAAAGATTGCGCTTGAAAAAAGATTTGGATTTGATGATGAACAGGCTCAGGCAATTGTTGACATGCAGTTAAAGCGCTTGACTCATTTACAGATTGAAGATCTTCAAAAAGAAATAAAGGAATTACAGTTATGGATAGATTATCTTCAGGATTTGCTTGCTCATGATGAAAAGATTCTAAGATTGATAAAAGACGATACTAATAAGTTAGCAGAAAAGTATGGAGATGACAGACGTACTGATATTATTGCTGATGAAGTTGAACAAATTAATGTAGAAGACATGATAAAGGAAGAGGATGTTGTAATCTTGATTTCTAAGTTAGGTTACATAAAGAGAATTCCTATAATACTATACAAACAACAAGGTAGAGGCGGTAAAGGAAGCGCAAGTGCAAATCTTGTAGAGAATGACTACATTAATCAATTATTTATAGCATCTACACATGACTATCTGATGTTCATTACAAATGAAGGAAAAGCTTATTGGATTAAAGTTCATGAGATTCCTGAAGCTGCAAGAACTAGTCGCGGCTCTCATATAAAAGGACTTCTTGCAGTTTCTGCAAATGAAGAAATAACAACTATTGTAGCTCTAAAAGAATTTAGCAGCAGTAACTTTTTATTTATGGCAACTGCTCAAGGAATTGTAAAGAAAACTCCTATTACAGATTTTGCAAATGCTAAAACAAGAGGTATAATTTCCATAAAGCTTGATGACGGTGATAAACTTGTAAGTTCAATTTTAACTTCAGGAAAAGATGAAATAATGTTTGTTACACGACGTGGACAGACATTGCGTGTAACAGAAAATGATATTCGTGAAATGGGTAGATCAAGTCGTGGTGTAAGAGGTATAAGGTTACGTGATGGAGATGAACTTACAGGAGCAATAAGGGTTGAAGATGATAAAACTATTCTTGTCATTACAGAAAAAGGTTATGGAAAAAGAATAGGTTTCGATCAGTTCCATATACATGGCAGAGGAACTGGTGGTCAGAGAATTTTTGGAAATACGGAAGGTAAAGGTGAAATAATTGGAATTCTTGCGGTTTCTGAAAATGATGAAATAGTTTGTATGACAAGTCAAGGAAAAACACTTAGAGTTAAAGCTTCTACAATAAATAAACAGGGAGCCGGAGCTAGTGGAGTTTCTGTTTTGAAAATTGATGAACCTGACTATTTGATTGGAATTGATAAAGTAAGTCAGGAAAATGAGAAAGAGTAAAATTATATAAATACAACTTTATGTAATAAAAATCCCCTGAAAACTATGATTTATTCATTTTTCAGGGGATTTTTTTTAATATTTTAATTCAAATCTTAAAAGTTGCGGACACAAGAATTAATCGTAGTCCTCCTTTGTTTGAGGATTGCAGAAAATTACTATTTTTTTCTATGAATTTTATATGTCGGCTTTATATCAAACTTCATAGACTTGCTTACATAAAATGTTTCACGTGAAACATTTTACCTGAATAAAAGCAATTCATAAAGTTTATTAAAAAATAATGGAAGGTATTTTTACTTCCTGATGAATAACTTATTACTTTGGAAAATGAATTTCTCCAAAGTAAGTGTTTCACGTGAAACATTAAACATAAATCATAATGATAATGAATGATAGCAGAACGTTGTGCTTAGAGCCTGCTTATTAGAAAATTATTCTAAATAGCTTTGAGTTTCTGTTTGGAGTCCAAAGTTTTTTACGTTTTTCAGGCAAAGTTTCTATAGAATCTGGTTTAAACCCAATATTTTCAAACCAATCAGCTGTTTGCGTTGTTAATACAAAAACACTGGAAAGATTCATTTTTCTAGCTTTATCAATCAAATGACTCATTATTTGAGGACCTATTCCTATGTGAGAACATGAAGAATCAACAGCTAAGGCGGCTATTTCTCCCTGATTGTCATCAAAAACGTGCAAAGCTGCGCAAGCACGAATTCCTCCATCCAGTTCATAAACAATAAAATCATTTAATTCTGACAGAAGCTGTTCATCGCTGCGTGGCAAAAGAATTCCTTTTTGGACATAAGGTCTGATAACCCGTAAAACACCTGTAATGTCTTCAATTTTCATTTCGCGAATATTTCCATAGCTGTTTGTATGAATCATGGTTCCTGATCCAAGATCAGAAAAGATTTCACAGGGGATTACACCATCTGAATGCCCATTTAAAATATGTGATCGTCGAACCCCTTTGTTACAGGCTTCTTTTGCAAGGCTCAAAAGAAACAGTATTTTTTCTGTTGTTTCATTTTTTGCAGGATTATTGATGTTCAAATCAATAAATTGGTTTAATTCAGCAATACTCAGTGCAGGAATACAACCTTCTTCCGAAAGACCTGTTGTTTCTGGGATGATAAAATTGTCTTTTGTAATTTCGGCCTGTGGAACGATATAAAAAAGTTTGTCGGCTTTCAAGTAAATTGCAATTTCTTCTGCAAGTTGCATAGAGGAAATATTGTAAGGTTTTCCTGTCAGACTCCATCCTATGCAGGGGAAAATAGGAATAAATCCTTTTTCAAGAACGGTTTTTATGGAATCAATTTCTAGTTTATCTATTTCTCCTGCTGAGCCATAATCAAATCCATCAATTACACCTTTGCCTCTAGCACGAACCCAATTGCCTATTACTGCAGTCAAGTGTTCACCTGCAAGGCTTGTCATAATTATATTTGAAGTTTCAAAGGCAGCTGTTTTTATAAGCTGCATGGCATCTGGAGTTGTAACTCTGCAGCTGTTTTTAATTTCCCAAGAAATATTTGCTTCTGAAAGGATTTTATCTATATGATTTCTTGCGCCTGGGATAATTACAACATTGAGTCCTGCTTGGTGAATCAAACTTATATCCCTTATATGACTTGAAAACAGAGGAGAATCAATTATTTCATCATCGATGTAGATTACAATGACTGCATTATTGAATCTTTTTATATAGCGGATAACGCTGCGGATTTGTTCAGCTTTTGTATGGCGTTCAATTTCGTTTGGCATTTTTTTTCCTGAAGTTTTAAAATAATCTTAAAAAATAATTTTCATAAGGAATTTACGGATTATAGATGATAGCTAAGAAATCGAAATTCGACTTAGAAAATTTTATATTTTACTGTCAGTTAAGTTTCGGAATAAATTAAAAATTCTTTCATATTATTTTGGTATGAAAACATTTTTTGTATTTATATTAACTTTTCTTCAGCATCTTTACAGTTCTTTAGAATTTTTTTGAGCATTTTCTCAAAGGTAAAAATTTCTTCCTGCGAGAAATCCTTATAGAATAAGGCATTTTGTTCATCGGAAGCAGCTGGTATTTTTGTTTTGAAAATTTCATCTTTGCCTGTACGGGAAATAATTATTTCCCGCTTGTCCTGCGGGTTATGAGAACGAATTATAAAACCATCTCTTTCAAGCCTGTCTATGATGCCTGTAAGAGTTGCTTTATCCAGACTTGTTTTTTTTACAAGCTCTTTAATAGGAATATTGTCTGTATTCCATAGAGCAAAAATTATCCGTCCACGTGCGCCTGATAAATCCTGGAGATTATAATTTTTTAAGATAGAATTCCAAATTCGCTGGCTTATTTGATGAATTTGAGATATTAGCATTCCACCTTCTGTTTTGCCATTTTCCATTTATTTTGTTTTCCTTTTGAAGTATACGGATTAATTAGAATCTTTCAGGGATTTTCCAAAATCATGGAGGGCAAAGTTAAACCAACAATGTAAATGAACTGAAGTAAATTTCAGCAATGTGTAGTCATCATCCTGCCAACCTTTTGGATAATAAATTTCCCATCCGTTTTGCCAGAAATCTTTTTTTATATTTAAATCTGTAACCTCTTCAATAAATCCTGTTGCTGAAACACCTTTGAATTTTTTTGGAAGGCAGAAGTAAAGGCAAACTTTATTATTTTTACGAATTTGCTGAATTTTTCGGGAAGATGTGTTTGTAGTAAAATAAAGTGTCAAATTTTCACCATCGAATTTCATAGCTTTTCCATCTAGCAGTGGATATTGGGTTAGATTTGCAAGATTCAAAAGGGCACGTATTTCTGGAAAGCCTTCACAGTTATACGTTGCAAGTTCTGCAGCAGGTGCTGAGCTTATAATTTTTTCTACATCATTAAGTGTCATATAGTTTCCTGATATATTTAATAATAGTTTGTATACAAACTATTATTAAATATAATTCATATTTTCTCCTGACGCAAGAATTATTTTATAGAAATTGATTGAAAAAATGTTGTATTTAATATCTCTAACTAATCGCTTCTAAAAAATTTTTACCAGTTATTTACATTCTCTTTAAAGAAAATCAATAAATAAAAATTACTATCTCCATGAAAATTTTAAAAATTTTTAAGAGGTGACTATGAACAGAAAATTCAACAGTTTTTGTAAAAAGGTATGCAGTGCTGCACTTATTTCATGTGCACTTACTGCAGGATTATTTTCTCAGGAGATAGAAGGAACTCCTGCAGGAAAAGGAAATCCTAAATATGTCTTTGTTTTTGTAGGTGATGGAATGAGTTATCCGCAGATTCAAAGTTCAGCTTATTATATTGGAAAGGATGCCAGTGGGATTGTAAATGATGTGAAAAACTCTTCCAATCCGTCTGATTCTCCTAAAGGCGGACTTTTGAGTTTCATGAAATTTCCGGTTGCAGGAAGTGCTCAGACCTATGATGCAACATCGTTTGCTCCAGATTCAGCTTCAACCGCAACTTCGATTTTTACAGGCAATAAAACTCATTCATCTTCTATAAATGTTGATATTTCAAAAAAGATAAAATACCGCACAATTGCAGAACAATTGCGTGACCAGAAAAAATGGAAAATAGGGGTTATCTCAACTGTTAATCTGAATCATGCAACACCAGCTGCAACGTATGCTCATCAGGCAAGCCGCAAAAGTAATTATCCAATTGGACTTGAATTGGTTGCAAGTAATTTCGAATATTTTGCAGGTGGAGCTTTGATGGAACCTCAAGATAAAAAGAAAGATAAGGAATCGATTTATAGTCTTGCAGAAAAAGCTGGGTATAAAGTTTGTTTTACTCAGAAAGATGCATCTGCTTTAGCAAATGGAGGCAAAGCTTTAGTAATTGCAGAAAAACTTGCAGATTCTGATTCAATGTCTTATGAAGAAGATCGTTCTCAAGATGAATGGAGTCTTAGAGATTATGTCCGTAAGGGAATTGAAGTTTTGGATAATAAGACAGGTTTTTTTATGATGATAGAAGGTGGAAAAATTGACTGGGCATGTCATGCTAATGATGCGCGTTCAACAATTGCTGATACACTTGCTCTTGATGAGGCTGTAAAAGAAGCTGTTGCTTTCTACAATAGGCATCCTAAAGAAACTTTAATAATTGTAACAGCAGACCATGAAACAGGCGGACTTTCAATAGGCTTTGCTGGAACAGATTATAATTTATTCTTCAATACGCTAAAAAATCAGAAGATATCCTATGCAAAATTTGACAAAGAGTATGTTGCTTCATATAAAAAGAATGGGGTTGCTTTTGAAACTGTGATGGATGATATTGAAAAGTTGTTTGGGTTAAAAGTTCCTGGTAGTTCTGGCAATGATAAAAATGGAGGACTGGTTCTTACAGACTATGAATATGAAAGAATCAGAAATGCATATAATAAAACGATGTCTGGGGAAAAACCAAAAGGTCAGCTGGAATATGAACTTTATGGAACTTATGAACCTTTGACGGTTACAGTAACGCATATTTTGAATAATAAAAGTGGAATAGCATTTACTTCATATTCTCATACTGGATTGCCAGTTCCTGTTTTTGCATTGGGTGCAGGCCAAAAAGAATTTAATGGCTACTATGATAATACTGACATTTATAAAAAACTTGCACTGCTTACAAAAATAAAAAAGGATTAGCAAAAAAATGAAAAGACCAGAAATACAAGGTACATGTTTCACTGTTATTGTTTCTACTATATTTTTGATTGTACTTTTGCTTTTGCCTACAGGATTCGAGAGTGCAGTTCAATTTAAGGATGCAGAAAAATGTAAGGCTCTTGTAATGACAGTTGATAACAGCCGGATAATAGATACTGGTCTGATACGTACCGGACAGCAGATTTGTTCGGTACGGTTTTTAGATGGAAAATTTAAGGGAAAAATTTGTGAAGGATGGAATATGCTTGGAGGCTCTCTTGCACAGGATAAACTTTTTTGTGCTGGAGATAAGGCTCAGGTTATAGTTCATTATGAAGAATCTTCAGACAAAGAAGGTTTTGAAATACTTTCTGTAAATCTGATTGATTATTATAGACTCAAAGGTGAATGGATTCTTGCAGCTGCATTTGCTGTTTTTCTGGTAGTATTTGCTGGTTGGACAGGAATCCGTTCTGTGTTGTCGTTTGCAATTACAGTTCTTGCATTATGGAAACTTCTTATACCTTTTTATTTGAAAGGATGGAATCCAATTTTTTGTGGATTTTTAATAACTGTTTTTTTGACAAATATAATTCTAGCTCTGGTTTATGGTTTTGACAGAAGATTATTGGCTTCAGTTTTTGGTTCATTGTCAGGAATACTTGTAGCTGCAATACTTTCGGTTATTTGTACGGCACAATTTAAAATTCATGGTGCCGTAATGGCTTATTCAGAAAGTGTACTGTATTCAGGATATGAATATTTGAATCTTACAGAAATATTTATGAGTTCGATTTTGATAGGAGCCAGTGGCTCGATTATGGATTTGTCAGTAGATATAACTTCTGCTGTTAACGAGGTTGTAAAGAAATGCCCTGAGATTTCTAAAATTGATGCTGTAAAGTCAGGTCTAGCTGTTGCACGTGCAGCCATGGGAACAATGACAACAACTTTGCTTCTGGCATATTCGGGTAGCTGTATTTCTTTGCTAATGGCTTTTATGGCTCAGGGAACTCCAATTTATAATATTTTGAATAACAATCAGGTGTCTGCAGAAATAATAAATACAATTGCAGGTAGTTTTGGGCTTGCTTCTACAGCTCCATTAACTGCATTGATTGCAGGCTTGATTTTGCCAGGAAATACTAAAAGGCAAAAAAAAGACTGGAACTGAAAAATTCAGAATCCAGTCTTTGAAAAATAAATATAAAAATTTATGAAATTACATAATCTCTTCAAGATCCAATTCACCAGCTACGCAGGGAACTGAAATTGACCAGTTTTCTAAAACAGCCGGATGAATTTCACCAAAAATACCAACTTGTTTGCCATTAACGATGATAGCTGCCTGACGACCAGGAATAAATCTAGGATCAGAACTTTCTGAAACTTCATATTTGTGGTCAAGATAATAAAGAAGAGCGGAAACTTCACTTGCTGCGCTGTTAAAATTTGCATTATTTGCTGCTGTAAGGAAGCCCAAACATTGGCGTGTTCTGGTTCCTGTGTTTTCTTCGCTGCAAATATAAGCTACTTTTCCAATTTCAAATATTTTATGTGGGAAAATGGCATTTGCAGAGCCACTCTCAGCTTTTAGCAAAGATGAAATGATTGAAGAACGGATGAACTGGTAGTTTTCGCTCATCGGGTTTGCTATTTCAATAACATCAGAACCGTTAATATTCATTTTTTCAATATAGTCCTGTCTGCTTCCTACATAGTTGAAAATCATTTCCTGATAGCCAAGTCCAACCATAACGGTTTTTGTCTTTCGACTGAATTCAGTAACAGGAAGAAGGCGACCGATTGTAAAATCACTTGGTTTTTCTGGTTCAAAGGTTTCAAGATCTCGGCCTATCATTACATCTTCAATTACATCAACTTCATGAAGGAAATCATTGCGGTATGGTGCCGGGAATAGTGTAAATTCAACATCTCCGTCAATTTTTGCTGAAGTAACCGTATTGCCCATTTTTTCAAGAGCTTCAATAACTTCCTGTTCTGAGAATGAAGAACCAAGAAGTTTGTTGATATGATTCAAGGTTGCTTTTGTTGAAGGCTGATAGTAGTAAGGTACAACAATATCTTTTCCCAAGCCTGTATCATACGGATGACATACTTTGACAGGAAGGATTTCATAACCACAGTCTGCAAAATCACAAGCAACAATATTTGCAGAAAGAATCAGATTTTCAATATTATCGCCAGAAAGTTCGACCATAAGGTCTTTATCACCTATTTGAACAGCACCAAGTTTTGCACTGTTAATTATTGGAGCCATAGACAGAACATCGTCTTTATCATCGACAAGCAAAGGAAATTTGTTCAAATCTTTTAAAATCCAACCGAAGTCTTTGCCTTTTGGATGTTCTGTAAGAATCTGACGGCATGTCATAGGCTCTGTACATTGGAGAGGAATAAAACTTGTTTTATCTGGATCTACAGCTTTGTAATGAACAGGGAATTTTATATCTTCTACACGATAAACACCCATGGAAATTGATTTTCTTTTGCGCCCAAAGTTCCAGCAAAGTTTTTCCTGTGTCTGAATGATATCCAGAAGCATGGGTTCATCAATAGGTTTTCCAGAAATGACAAAAGAAACCATATATGGACGAATATCTTTCAGTTCAGGGTCTACAGTAATAATGCGGTTACCAAAGTCTTTGATATTGTCTTTTGTTGAAATAAAAGAAGAATAATCATTCTGTTTTATACCATTGTGCAAGCGAATTTGGCGAGCAACACCATTTGTAGACCAAAGATCAGGACGATTTGTATCATTTAATTCGATTTTTATTGTCCGCTGATTTTCTGGTAACGAAACATCAGGTTTTTCATCCAGTTCAGCTTTTCCGCAAGTTAATTTGCGTTCAAGTTCATCATAATCGTATTTTTTTCCAATCTGCTTAAAAAACAATTTTTCATTGACTTCAATTTTAGGCATATAAGACCTCGTAAATCCATTTGTAGTATGAAGATACCTCTAGAAACTGGAGTTCTTTGAGGTTCCCATAACGTTGTATTTCAGTATAACAAAATCAATTTGTACTGTCCATAATCCACTTTTGTGGAACAGGAGAAAAGTAGCTGTTATGGTAAATATTGATTGAAATTTTACAAAAACAATAATAGACTTATTCTTCCATTTTAGGGAGGTAAAATGAAAAAGATTTTTGTTAGTGGGTTGGCATTGCTGTTTTTTTCGTTCTCATTATTTGCATTTGACTCAAGTATTGCGAACAATGAGAAAGTGGAAAAAGTTGAAGGAATTTCTTCTGTAAAGAATACAAAAGGGATAAAAATTTATGTAGTTGGAGATTCAACTTTAAGTTCTTTTAATGATTCTTACTATTATCCGCGTTATGGTTATGGAACAAGAATTCAGGATTATATTCTTCCTGAGAAGGCTGAAGTTGTAAATCTTGCTATGTCTGGACGTTCTTCAAAGAGCTTTCTTACAGAAGTGAATTATCAGACGTTGAAAGACAACATAAAGAAAGGTGATTACCTGATTATTGGCTTTGGTCATAATGATGAAAAGGCAGAAGAGGCTCGCTATACAAATTCTAATGGTTCAAAAGAAGAGTCAGGTTCATTTAAAAATTGTCTTTATGAAAATTATATAAAGCTTGCAAAGAGTAGAAAGGCAACACCTATTTTATGTACGCCAATTGTGCGCAGAACTCCAAATGCTGAAAAAGCTTACGAGGGAGCTTATGTTCATATTACAGATGATGTCGAAGGGTTTCCTGGTGGTGACTATCCTAAAGCAATCAGAGAGCTTGGAAAAGAAACAAAAACTCTTGTTGTTGATTTGACGAAAATAACTTTAGAACGTTATTCAAAGAGCTCTGTTGAAGAAACTGCAAAATTTCATGCACAGCTTACACATAGACCGACATCAGTTGATAATACTCATCTGAACTATTATGGAGCAGCTGTTATTGCAAAGGATTTTGTAGATTCTGCTGCTAAAGGAAATAAAAAATTTGCAAAATTACTAATCAAGGAAGCTGTTGTTCCTTCTGAATCACTTCTTGAACAGAAGGCCAGAAATCCAGCATATATAATACCTGAATATTCTGCATTTGATGTTTCAAAAGCCTCGGAAATTTTTAAGACGACTGCTCCATGGTATGGTACAGTTTTTGGTGATTGCGGAGGAGCTGAAAAAATTGCGAATCCTGAGCTTTTTGAAATTAATGAAGATAATGGAAAAGTTGTAATTCATTCTGGTTCAAAAGACGGAAAGAAGTCTGCAGGTAAGATTTCAAGTTCTTCTGATGGAATTGCATTTTATTTTCAGCAGGTTGATATTTCAAAAGATTTTACGTTGACTGCTGATGCGAAAATTCTTAATTTTGCTAAAAACAATCAGGTTGCCTTTGGTCTGATGGTTCGTGATGATGTTCATATTGATAAATATGACAATACAATTAATTCTGATTACATAGCTGTCGGCGGTTATAGGATGGCTTCTACGCCAGTTATTTCAAGCTATTCAAGAATAGATACTGCAATTGCTACAGTTCCAGCTGTTTCCGAAAAAATTGTAAAAGATGCTGTAATATCACTTTCAATTTCGAAGAAAGGAAATGTTTATACTGTAAAATGCGGAAATGACCCAGCTGTTAACTATACGGCTGGACTTGATTTTGTTGACAACAAGAATATATATGCCGGTTTGTTTACTGCAAGAGCAGCATACATAGAATTTTCTAATGTTAAGCTGACAGTTGAATAATATCCATTTCTGATGAAATGATTTTAAAGACGGATTTTGGCTTGTGTCAAATTCCGTCTTTTTTTTTTAACCTGGATATTTCAAAAGTAAAAGATTTTATTTATGAGGTTATTTAGGAAGAGTTATTCATATTTCAAATTCTTATGATAAAATTTTTAGGAAATGGATATTTTTTTTAGTACTTTTGTTGTATACTTCAAGCGTATAAAAATGTAAATTTAGTGGTGAAATATGAAAAAAGAAACATTAAAGCAAAAGGCCTATAATTTTATTCTGGAAAAAATAATTAATTGCGATTATAAGCCTGATACAATGCTTAATGAAGAATTGCTGAAGCAAGAAACTGGAATGAGCCGAACTCCTATAAGGGATGCATTAAGTCGCCTGGAACAAGATGGACTTGTTTCAATAAAGTCAAAAAAAGGAATTCTTGTAATGCCTTTAAGTTTTAATGAAATAAATCATCTGTTTGAAACAAGAATTTTAATAGAGCCGTTTGCATTGAAAGAATATGGATATACGTTGGACGGGCAGACAGTTTTGAGTTTTTACCGCAAGGCTTTAAGCTTAAAGGGTACTGAGACTCAGGCTGAAAATTTTGAATTAGATGATGAATTTCATTCTCTTATTGTAAATAATATTCCAAATCCGTATTTGAGGCAGTGTTATGACATTATTTCTGCACAGACAAAAAGAAGCCGTGTTTTTACAGGTGCCTACAAAAAAGAACGGCTAGCTGAATCAAATAAGGAGCATATCGTAATTTTGGAAGAATGCCTAAAAAATGACTGGGAAGCTGCCGCAGAGGCAATGAAAAGACATTTGCTTACCTCAAAAAATCTGACATTATCGATTTTGCTGGAAAATGATAAAATTTCTATGTAGCCTGCAACATTAAACTTTATATGATTTTGTGAAGTATTTTTTATGAATTTAAATAAGTCTGATTATTTTTTATTTGTTTTATAAAAGGTAACAATTCGCCTTGTTTTA
This sequence comes from Treponema sp., assembly GCA_016296655.1. Lineage (GTDB taxonomy): Bacteria > Spirochaetota > Spirochaetia > Treponematales > Treponemataceae > Treponema_D. Next base: position 34,052 of record JAEDIW010000025.1, read on the forward strand.
ATTTCAGGTTAGGAGATTGGAAATCTGTAAAAGATTATCAATGCTTTGAAATTCCAACAGAAACAGTAAACAATTGGTATTAAGGCATTCTAAAAACTTTGATAAACAGTTTAAGTAATTTATATTGCAAGCATTTTGCAAAGTTTATAAGATAAAATCATGAGAGTTAAAGTTATTGAAATGCCTTTAGATTTTGGAGCTAGCAGGCATGGAGCAGATATGGGACCTTCGGCGATAAGGCTTGCAGGTTTGCAGCAACGTCTGGAAAGCCTTGGACATGAAGTTACTGACTATTTTTCTCCCATAGATATAAAGCCTGCCGATTATGATGATGAGGGAAATCCCAAGGCAAAATATTTAAATCCTATTGTACGTTCATGTACTCAGCTTGCACTTGCAGTTGAGGAAAGTTTTAGGGAAGGTGATTTTCCATTGATTATTGGAGGAGATCATTCCATTGCGCTGGGTTCTGTTGCAGGGGTTTCAGCTGCGTGTATCCGGCAAGGCAAAAAACTTGGCATTTTATATGTTGACGCTCATGGAGATTTTAATACAGCAGAAACAACTCTCACAGGAAATATTCATGGGGAATGTATGGCTGCTTCCTGTGGATATGGATTGCCAGATTTGACAGATTTGTATTTTAAGGGGCAAAAAGTTAATCCTGAAAATGTCTGTTTTGTAGGGACTCGGGATTTGGATGCACAAGAAAAAAATCTGATGAAAAAGGCAGGTGTTACAGTTTTCAGCATGAGTGACATAGATCGGCAAGGTTTTCCTGTAGTTTTGCAGAAAATAAGAAATTTTTTTGCAGAAAAGGTCGATTGCGTTCATCTCAGTTTTGATCTTGATGTACTTGATCCGATGTTTGCTCCTGGAACAGGCATTCAGTTGCAGGCCGGACTTTCAAATAGAGAAGGGCTTATGATAATGGAAGAAATGTGTGAAATGGGAAAAGTTTGCTCGGCTGAAATTGTGGAATTAAATCCTGTTCTTGACATTCAAAATAAAACAGCTGTTTTAGCGGTAGATTTAATTGCAAGAATACTTGGTGATAAAATTTATTAGAAAAAAAATTCTAAATTTTCTTGTTATATTTTTCTCTATAAGTACATTATCTGCTGTTCAAATTCAGACAAAGTCCTTGATAGGAAATGTTGTTTGGTCTTTGGAAAAAACGTCAGGGACTATGCGTGTAAAAAATGAAATTAAGGTAGAAAATGGAACAAATACGCATTTTTATAAGTCGATAAATTATACAGGTGCACTTATAAATGTTGAGTTGAGTGATTTTTTATTTATAGAAAGTCTTTCAAATTTTGGAATGCTTTATCATCCGCAGGGAATTGCATGGTCCGATATTCAAAAAAAATCACAGGATATTTATTCTGTTTATATACAGGAATTAGCTGGTTTTCCTGTTTTTATAAATAAAAGGACAACTTTTTTTCCTTTTGCAGGATATTCATATTTAAAATTGGATTTTACAAAGAATTATACATTTTTACCTTCAGGTTTTGCAGGGCATAACATTTATCACAATGTCGTTTTTGGAATCAAAGAAGAATACAGGTTAAAAAAATGGCTTAATCTTTCATTTAGGGAGATGATTTCTCCGCTTGCTTTTTATTATCCCTTTTATGGCTCAAGAGCTTTATGCATAGAAATAGGTTCGGAAGCCAGATTTGATTTTGAATATTTTGGAATTCATCTGTATATTTCTAGTCGAAGGACTGTTGAGCATGGTTCTTATTACGAAAAATATGAGTCTTCAATAAGTGATTTTGGTTTTACATTTAGAATCGGAGAAAGGTCAACAGAGGTTTTTTCTATAGATTAGACAATCTGTTGCTTATTTAAATTTTGTTGTCGATTAGACGAATTTATTATTACATTTATAGTCAGATAAAAATTCTGATTTTGTGGTAAATCTTGAAAAGATGCCTGAAAAAAATATAGAATTTTATGTAGGAATAGGAGATATAAATGGCTACGTATCAGTTTCAGACAGAAGTCAATCAACTTTTGAAGTTGATTATTCATTCAATGTATTCGAACAAGGACATTTTTTTGAGGGAAATTGTTTCTAACGCTTCGGATGCCATTGATAAATTGAAATATCTGACGGTTTCAGATGATGCTTATAAGGCAATTAAGTTTGATCCTCGTATTGATATTTCTTTTGATGAATTTAATAACGTGCTGACAGTTCAGGATTCTGGTATTGGTATGAACGAAAAAGACCTTACAGATAATCTTGGTACAATTGCACGCTCTGGAACAAAAGCATTTCTTGAAAAACTCAGTTCAGAACAGGCAAAAGATTCTGCATTGATTGGACAGTTTGGTGTAGGTTTTTATTCTGCATTTATGGCTGCAAAAAAAATTGATGTTTATACAAGAAAGGCTGGGGATGCTGATGGAAAAATCTGGCATTGGACTAGTGATGGTACAAATTCTTACCAGATTGATGAGGTTGCAGCAGACAGTGATGTTGCTAAAAAATATGGTTTTGATAAAAAAGATCTTTCTGGATCTGCCATTGAAATGCATTTAAATGATGAAAGCAAAGAATATGCAAGTCGCTGGAAGATAGAAGAATTAATAAAGCTTTACAGTGATCATATTGCTTTTCCTATTTATTTACATTTTACCCAGAATAATTATGACGATAAGGGAAAAGTTACTGGTACTGAAAGCAAGGTTAATCAGGTTAATAGTGCCAGTGCTTTATGGAAGCGTTCAAAATCAGAATTAAAAGAAAAAGATTATAATGATTTCTATAAGACAATGAGCCATGATTCCAGCGACCCTCTGATGTATGTTCATACCCATGCAGAAGGAACTCAGGAATATACAACTCTGTTTTATGTACCACAGTCAGCTCCATTTGATATGTATCAGGCAGATTACAAGAGCGGTGTAAAACTTTATGTAAAACGAGTCTTTATTACAGATGATGATCGTGAGCTTTTGCCAGCTTATATGAGGTTTATTCGTGGTATTATTGATAGTGAAGATTTGCCTTTGAATGTCAGTCGCGAAATTTTGCAGAAAAACAGGATTCTTGATAACATTAGAACCGCTTCTGTAAAAAAACTTTTGTCTGAATTTAAAAAGATGGGAGAAGCTTCTGATAAGGCTTGTAAATCAGAAAATCCTTCTGATGCAGAAAAGGCTTCCATTGAAAAATGGAATAAATTTGTATCGGCTTTTAATCGCCCTATGAAAGAAGGTCTTTATTCGGATTATGCAAATCGCGAAGAAATTGCTGAAATTGTGCGTTTTAAAAGTACAGATGAATCAGGTACTGGTGAGAATAAATGGACAAGTTTTGCAGATTATGTTCAGAGAATGAAGCCAGAGCAAAAAGCTATTTACTACATTACAGGAACTGATGAGAAAAATTTGCGTTCAAGTCCATTGCTTGAAGCCTATAAAAAGAAAGGTTTTGAAGTTCTTATAATGTCAGATGAAATTGATGATATTGTAATTCCTTCTTTCGGAAAGTATAAGGATTTTGAACTTAAGGCTGTAAATCGTGCTGGTAGCGATGAAGAACTTGGAGTTGACAAGGCTGAAGCTGAAAAGAAAGATAAGGAATTTAAACCTGTAGTTGAAAAAATCAAGAAGGCTCTTGGAGATAAAGTTAAAGATGTTCGTTTGAGCAAACGTCTTTCGGACAGCCCTTCATGTATTGTTGTCGACGAAAATGATCCTTCCATTCAAATGGAAAGAATGATGAAAGCAATGGGGCAGAATAATTTGCCAGAAATAAAGCCGATTCTTGAAGTAAATGGTGATCATCCTATTTTAGGAAAAATCCGTGATTCTTCAGATGAAGATTTTATTGAAAAGGTTTCTGTTGTTCTTTTGGATCAGGCATTGCTGGTTAGCGGTGCTGAACTTAAAAATCCGGTTGAGTTTGTAAAAAAACTTAACGAGCTTTTGAGTAAATAGATAAAGAGATTTGCTGTCAAAAAGTTGAATCAATGTCAACATTTCTTAACAGTTGATTTTTATCTTTCAAATTAAAAAAATGAAAGTCGGACAATAAAATTTTATATTGTCTGGCTTTTTTTTATTTAAATTTGGCTATGTTCTTAAAAAGTATTGCTTTTCTATACTTCTATAACTAATTAAAGTTATAGGAGAAATTTGAATGAAACTAATTTTCAAAACATTAGTAACCTCCGCAGATACAATACAAGTATCTTTTGATGGTGTTAGTTACAAATCTTATGATGTAGAAAATGCAAAAAAAT
>JAEDIW010000026.1 GCA_016296655.1 Treponema sp.
TGGCGTGGAGAACCTGGCGTTCATGATGAACCTCAGCATGTAAAACAGGGAAAAGTAACCTGCACATTGCTTGATGCAATGCAAGTTCCTTACGAAATATTAAGCGAAAATGAAGAAGATTTGCCAGCTCAGTTTGAAAAGGCCTACAAATACATAAAAGAAAACAATGCTCAGTACGCTTTTGTAATCCGCAAGGGAACATTTGATGAATACAAACTTCAAAAAAATGATGCTGTAAACGGAAACATGAGTCGCGAAGAAGCAATTGAAAAAATCATGCTCAGCGCAGCCCCGTCAACAGCATTTGTAAGCACAACAGGCATGGCCAGCCGGGAACTTTACGAACTAAGAGACAAACATGGAATGAGCCATGAAAAAGATTTCCTGACAGTTGGTGGCATGGGGCACGCAAGCCAGATTGCACTTACCATTGCAATGAATAAAAAAGACCGACAGGTTTACTGTATTGACGGTGACGGAGCTGCAATCATGCAAATGGGAGGCATGGCGACAATCGGTTCCAGAAAACCAAATAATTATGTACACTTTATACTGAACAATGGTGCCCACGACTCTGTGGGAGGCCAGCCGACAGTTGGCCGTCAGATTGATTTGTGTGCAATAGCCAGAGGTTGCGGCTATGAAAATGTTGTAAAAGCCGAAACTCCAGAAGCTCTGGAAGCTGTCTTAAAAGACAAAAAAACAAAGGAAATGTTGACTTTTGTTGAAGTTATAGTAACAAAAGGAGCAAGAAAAGATTTGGGAAGACCAAAATCAACCCCAATTGAAAACAAAAAAGCCCTGATGTCCTTTCTGAAATAAAAGCAGGCGTTGCGGACGGCGTTTGAGTCCGCAGAAGGGGTGGCGTACAAACAACAAAGCACAAAAAAACGGCACTGCCTTGCAGGGACGGTTATTTGTGCGACTTGTTTGGGAGACAGGGGAAGGCTTTCCCCTCCAAAATGTGAGGTAAATAAAATGATTAGACAGGCAGTAATTGTAGCAGGTGGACTTGGGTCTCGCTTTGGCGATAAAACAAAACTTATGCCAAAAGGTTTTATTGAAATTGAAGGCATTCCAATGGTTGAACGGTCAGTTCAAAAACTGATTGCAGCAGGCATTGAGGAAATTATCATAGGGACTGGTCACTGTTCACAATATTACGATGAACTTGCAAAAAAATATCACGTAATTAAGACTGTACGAAACGATAATTATGCAAATACAAGCAGCATGGGAACTCTGGAAGTTTGTGTTCCTTACATAACAGGCGACTTTATTCTTCTTGAAAGTGATTTGATTTACGATGCAGTCGGTCTGAAAGTCTTGCAGAATGAAGAGCGGTCAAATGTTATCCTTGCAAGCGGAAAATCAAACAGCCATGACGAAGTTTATCTGGCAGCTGATGCCAACGGAGTTCTTACAGAAGTCAGCAAAAACAAAGAAATCATTCCAAATCCAGCAGGAGAACTGGTCGGCATTACAAAAATTTCAAAAGCCTGCCTGAACAAAATGATGGCTTATTATAAATCAAGCCCTGATTTGATAAAACTGGACTATGAATCGGCTCTGAAACAGGTTTCTGCTGAAGGAGAAAGTGTTTACGTTCATAAGATTGAATACTATGCATGGACAGAAATTGATGATCAGGACATGCTTGAACGGGCTATTAATGAAATTTATCCGCGCATCAAGGAAAATGAAGAACTGCATAATATCCGCAGGGAAGTTCTGTTGAATCCAGGCCCGTCAACAACTACTGACAGTGTAAAATATGCACAGGTTGTGCCGGATATCTGTCCAAGGGAACTTGAATTCGGCAATCTTATGGAAAAAGTTGCAGAAGACCTTACCTCATTTGTAGCAGATCCCAAGGATTATATTTCTATAATGTTCGGTTGTTCTGGTACAGGAGCTGATGAAGCGATGGTAAGTTCCTGTGTTCCACCGGATGGCAAGCTTCTGGTTGTAGATAACGGCTCTTATGGCGCACGCCTTGCAAAAATTGCACAGGTTTACAATATTGACATGGATGTTTTCAAATCTTCTACTTATGAGCCGATTGACATTGCAGCTCTTGAAGAAAAAATGAAAACTGGCGGCTATACTACATTTGCTATTGTCTACCATGAAACAACAACAGGACTTTTGAATCCTTTGGAAAAAATCTGTCCTATGGCAAAAAAATATGGCATGACAACAATTGTTGATATTGTAAGTGCTTACGGTGGTATGCCTATAAACCTTGAAAAACTTGGAATTGACTTTGCTTCAACGACTTCAAACAAGCACATTGGCGGAATGGCTGGTGTAGGCATTGTTGTCTGCCGCCGTTCAGAACTGCTCAAGCAGAAAGAATGGCCGATGCGCAGCTACTACCTGAATCTTTTTGATCAGTACAAATATTTTCTGGAAACAAAGCAGACTCGCTTTACACCGCCGGTACAGACATTCTACGCATTGCGTCAGGCAATTACAGAAACAAAGGTTGAAACAATCGAAAAACGTTACGAGCGTTTTACAGCCTGCTGGAAAATTCTTGTAAAGGCATTGAAAGAAATCGGTTTAAAGATGCTGGTCGCAGAAGAAAACCAAAGCCATTTTATAACTGCAATCCTGATTCCAGAAACTCCTGAATACAGTTTTACAGCACTCCACGATTATGCAAAGTCTTTCGGCTTTACAATCTATCCGGGAAAACTTGGAAACATAGACACATTCCGAATTGCAAACATGGGCGATATAAAGCCTGAAGAAATGACTCATTTTACATGTGTTCTTAGAGATTACATGCACAGTATTGGAGTTTGCTGATGAAAGTTGCTATTGTTCATGACTGGCTTGTAAATTATGGCGGTGCAGAGCGGGTTGTCGAAAGTTTTTTAAAGCTTTATCCGCAGGCAGATATTTTTACTCTTGTTTATGATGAAAAAAAGATGGGGAAAATTTTTCCAAAAGAAAAAGTTCACACATCTTTTGTCCAAAAACTGCCGATGGCATCGAAGCTTTATACAAAACTGCTGTCTGTCATGCCAAAAGCTTTTGAGTCATTTGACCTGTCATCCTATGATTTGGTTCTTTGCAGTTCATCATCCTGTGCAAAAGGTGTAATTACTTCACCGGGAACACCACATATAGCATATATTCACACACCAATGCGCTATGCATGGGACTTATTTTTTGACTACAGGAAACGCAGTAATAAAATTACAAGATTTTTCATGGACAGATGGATGCCTTCTATTCGCCTGTGGGATTTTGTTTCAAGCCAAAGAATTGACACTCTTATAGCAAACTCCAGCTACATTGCCCGACGCATAAAAAAATTCTGGAACAGAGATGCACAGGTAATATATCCGCCTGTAAATACTTCCCGTCTTTCTCCAAACGGTAAAGAACCGGAGGACTTTTACGTCGTTTTTTCACGATTCGTACCATACAAACGAGTTGATCTTGCAGTTTCTGCATGTATGCAGCTGAACCGTAAACTTGTTGTAATAGGAAGCGGAAGCGGGGAAAAAGAACTGAAAGCGCTTGCTGCAGGAAATAAAAACATTACATTTACAGGCAGAATCAGCGATGAAGAAGTAAAAGACTACCTGCAGCGTTGCAAGGCAATGATTTTCTGCGCAGAAGAAGACTTCGGAATAATTCCAGTTGAATGTCAGGCTTGTGGTCGTCCTGTAATTGCTTTTGGCAAGGGCGGTGCGCTCGAAACTGTTTCTGACAGAAAAACAGGTATTTTCTTTGACAGACAGGAAACTGACAGCGTTGTTGAAGCCATAAAAAACTTTGAAACACTGGCAGAAAAAGGCATATTTTCAGATTCTTCTGCAATTTCAGAATTTGCCTCGGCATTTTCCGAAGAACGTTTTATCAGGCAGATTGAAGATGCCGTAAATAAAACAATTCAAAACTTCAAAAAGTAAACTTCCATCTTAAGAGGAAAAAAAATGAAACTAGCAATAGACTGCCGGATGATTGGTTCCGGCGGCATTGGAACTTATATAAGTGAATTAATTCCATATTTTCTGGAAAAAAATACTTGCCTGCTTATAGGAACTCATGAACAGTGCATGCCGTTCTTAAGAATGCAGAATGTAGAATTTTGTTTTTGCAATATAAAACCTTTTTCATTAAAAGAAATTTTTTCATTTCCGCAGAATGCACTTGCAGAAATCAATAAATGTGATGCCTACTATACACCATACTGTAATATTCCGGGAGGCATACAAGTTCCGATATATTCAACAATTCATGACGTTGTTTTTTTTGACATACCAGAATTGACTTCATTTTTTGGAAAAATTCTGCGCCGCATGATGTACATCAGGGCAATCAGCCATTCTCAGGCAATTTTTACAGTTTCTGAATTTTCCAAAGAGAGAATCATTCATCACCTGCATTGCAAAAAGCCTGTTATTGTCGGTTACAATGGAATTTCTTCATGGATTTTGAAAAAAGATGATAGTGAAGAAGAAAATGCCGAAAAACAAATGCAGATTTTATTTGTCGGAAATATAAAGAAACATAAGGGGCTTGCGGTTCTGCTGGATGCTTTTTCAATTGTTCATGACAGAATTCCAGAGCTGAAACTTGTCATTACAGGCAATGCTGAAAATTTCAGAAGTGGAGATGAAAAAGTACTGAAAAAATTAAAGGCCTCAAATAACTCGGTTGTTTTTACAGGAAAAATTTCAAATTCTGAATTGAAAAAACAATACAAATCTTCAAAGCTTCTGGTTCAGCCTTCTTTTTACGAAGGGTTTGGAATTCCGCCGCTGGAGGCTCTGTACTGCAGAACAAATGCCATAATATCTGACATTCCGGTTTTTAAAGAAATCTACGGAAAATTTCCTGTAACTTTTTTTGAATGTGGAAATTCAGAAGATCTGGCAGAAAAGATTCTCAATCATCTAAATGACAGTCAGCCAAAAGAAATTCCTGATACATATTCTTATAAAAACACCTATAACATGATTTTATCCACAATCTCAAATTCAAACTAGACATACACATAAATTTTTGTATAATGGTTAGAAAGGGTTTTATTAATGACAATAGAAGAATTTAAAACAGGTTTTCCACAAAAATACCCGCGAACAAGTTCCTTTACATCGGGTATTTCATTAATGTTCATTGACTGTTTTTCTATCATGCTTTGCATCGGCATAAGTTTTTTCATCATAAATGCAATAGACCATTCCTTTATAAATTTCAGGTCTTTTGTAACATATTCTATATATTTGCCATTAATTCTGCTGGTTTTCTATGCAGCAAATCTCTACCCTGGAATCATGCTCAATCCATCAGATGAAGTCAGGCATCTGGCAATCGTTTCCTGTTTCAGTTTGATGGGGATTGCGCTTTCTATTACAGTGGAATCAGACGAGCGGTTTGCAATTGTAATCGCCTTGATTCTTGCCTGCCCTTTCGCAATATTCATTCTTCCTGCATGCAGGGAAATTGCAAGGCATATTTTTGCAAAAAATTCATGGTGGGGCGTTCCTGCTGTAATTTATGCTACTGGTAACAGTGCAGATTTTATCATAGACAGAATGAAAAAATGTCCAAATTATGGATACAAGCCATGCATGATAATCAACAGCAAACCCACAACGGAGACTGAATACAAGGGGATTCCTATTTTTCAAAATTCTCCTGAGCTGATTCAGGCAATAAAAGAACTTGGTATAAAAGTTGCATTTTTATGCGACTATGAAGATGACACTTCAGGTATCATGGCCTGTTACCGTTATACGATTTACATTTCAAAGACAATGCATTTTTTTGGCAATATGAATATCCGTGAACTTGGCGGTATTCTGGGGTTTTCCATTACCCACAACCTTACAAAACCTGAATGCCTTTTGGCAAAGCGCCTGATTGATATTTTAATTATTGTCTGTGCATCGCCGTTTGTTCTGCCTGTAACGCTGATTATTGCAATTCTTGTAAAACTTACGTCAAAAGGTCCTGTTTTTTATGGACATAAACGGGTTGGCAAAAACGGCAAAGAAATAAAATGCTGGAAATTCCGTTCAATGGTCACAAATGCAGACCAGATGCTTGAAAAAATCCTTGCAGAGCATCCAGATATGAGGAAAGAATGGGAACGTGACAGAAAATTCACAAATGACCCTCGTGTTACAAAACTTGGAAAAATCCTGCGCAAAACAAGTCTGGATGAACTTCCACAGCTTTGGAATATTTTGTGCGGTGAAATGAGTTTTGTAGGTCCCCGTCCAGTAACAGAATCTGAACTTGACCGCTACGGTAAGTATTCGCAGTTTATACTTTCTGTCCAGCCAGGTCTTTCAGGCATGTGGCAAATTTCAGGACGTTCCGACACAGGCTATGAGGAACGAATTACCCTTGACACATACTATATTCAAAACTGGTCTGTATGGATTGATATTTGGATTATTATAAAAACATTCTGGGTTGTTATAAAAGGTAAAGGTGCTTATTAATGAAGAAGTTAAAAGTTTTTATTCTCTCTGCTTTACTCTCCTTGCTGGCAGCAGCTTTTGCACAGCAATATAAGATTGCAGATGTAAATTACGACATAACTGGCATAACTAGAAAATATGCCCTCAGTCAAAAAATAAAAATTGATAAAAAACGCATTTTTGAAAATGAAGAAGAATTTATAAAATATTTCAAAGACCTTTGCCAGAGATTCTACAATGAAAGAAACTTTGATTCTTCTCAACTGGATTTTTCGGTCGATGAGCCAAATGAAAATAATCTCTGCCTTGTCCATATAAACATCGTAACAGTAGATTCGCATCACTTTTTGGCTGTGCCGTACCCGAAATATAATTCCAATTCTGGTACAAATTTAAAACTAAAAGTTAAGGATACAAACTTTTTAGGTTCTCTTGAAACTCTTACAAGTGATATTTCATTTCAGATTGAAAAAGACGATGATGACGACACTACAAATCATAAATGGGGTCTTTCAGCTGATTTTACAATTCCTTTTCCATGCGGTCCTTTTGAGGCAAAATGGCAAAATGACTGGTCTGGAACATATACAGTAGGAAAAAGTGCTCCAGAATATTCGATTTCAACTGGTGTACTTTTTTCACTGCCTTTTGATACATTCTCATTGGACTGGACTTTTACCCATTCGTTTAACCGTAATTTTGATTACACAGAATATGATGATGAAATTTACAATACTGAAAGCGGCAAATTTTCGATTCCTATCACTCTTCAGGAAATTGATAACTGGGGTAAAATATACTATACCCCATTCTGTTCTGTAACCTATAATTGGGATAAAAATTCAATTGATAAAGAGAATGACGATTTGTCAAGTCCTTTATACAAAGTTGGTCATGGAATTTCTACAGAACGCATAAACTGGCATGAAAACTTCAGAAAGGGACTTTCCATTGATTTGCAACAGTCTATTGGCTATAACACACAGCGCTATGATGTTGTTCCCTACGTTTCTGCAGAAGCAAAGATTTTTCTGGATCTGAAAGTTCTTGGAATGTGTATGGATGCTTATGCGTTTGCAAGCAAAAACAGTACAACAAAAATCGGTCAGAGGTTGCGCGGTATAAAAGATGATCAGAAATACGATACAGGAGATCCTGAAATTGACAGCAAATATGCTACGCGGCCTGATTCTGCTATCGTTGTGAACATGGATATGCCGATTCATATCTTTACATTTAATTTTAATAACTGGAAATATTTAAGTTTTATGAATATTTTTAACTGTGAACTGCAAATTTCACCATTTTTTGATTTTGCATTACTTCGAAACAAGGCAACAGGAACAAATTTCTACATGAACGACGGATTCTATGCTGGCGGACTTGAATTCCTTGTTTATCCGCAAAAGTGGCGCAGCCTTGTAGTAAGGGCAAGTGCTGGTGTTGACTTAGGTCGACTGATTATGCCGGCCAGGTTCTTTAATAAAGATTGGCGTGATGAAGTTTCAAAATATGAAATTGAAATTGGCGTAGGTCTGCATTACTAATAAAGACAAATCCCTGCATTTTCAGAATATGGATGCAGGGATTTTTTTTGCTTACTAAATGCAATGATTTGATTAACTGCAGACTATTTATGACATTTTTTTTTAATTATCAGAAACCCTAAAATTATTCAAAGGCCTATTATGAAAATGCAGTTCAATTTTTTGTTTCCAATATTTTTCAGGGCATGAATTATAAACTGCTATAAACAGTTGCTCAGAAAAAGTTCTGTAGCCCAAATTCTCTGTCAGTTCAGCAAAGGAAATAAAAGTTTCCCATACAGCATTATTCTGCAGCCACTGTGTTATATCTTCCCACTCCTGCATTTTTATGAAAAGCTCTTCAAAATCAGAATAATTTCCGTATGGTTCACGTATATGAACAACATTATAAATCTTTGAAAAAGCCGAAAGAACAGACAGTGCCATAGCGGTTACAGCTTTCTGAGTTTCTCCATATTCAAGATAATATTTTGAAATCAGATTATAGGCCCTCAAATAATTGGACGAATCTACACGATAAAGTGAAAAAAACTTTTTCAGAGGTTCTTTTTCGGCTGGCGAACTTATTGTGCGCATTACTGCATTGCAAAAAACAGTATTTTTATAATAAAGACTGTCATCAGCAAGAATCATAAGCAGATATTTTTCATATTCAGCATTGTCATTCTTCTGCTGAGCAAGATAGGCCATCTGATACAAAATTTCATATTTTTCAGCAGGAATATCTAGAAAATCAGCATTTTTCACAGCCGCATCATAAAACTGCATTGCCATCTCATACTCACCTTCAAATTGATACACCTTTCCACAAATGAAGTCAGCTTCTGGATAAGCTTTTTTTTCTGAGATATAAGAAACAAGTTTTTTCATTGAATAATCAAAAAAGAGATCTGTCTTTTTTTCAATCAAGGAAGAAATTATCTGAACAGCATCAAACGAATTGCGTTCTTTTAAAATCTGCAATACATCAGGAAGATAATCACCTTTACTGCGCACTGCAGCTGGGGACAGTTCTTTTTCCAATATAAACAGTTGCCAGGCACACAGTTGAGTACGAATATTTTTTGCATGCATGGCCATTTTCAATGCACCACCATAATCCATACTATCAAGCATTTCCTGAGCTGTTAGCAGGACATCATAATCTTTTTCTTCGGGTCGTAAAGGTTCTTTAGCCGATAGAAAAGTTGCTGTACAAAAACATAGAATTATAGCAGTGGCAAATGCTTTTAATTTATTCACAGGGATTCTATTTCCTCTCTAAATATTTTATCGGCATCTTTTGCATCTATTGTTCGTATTATTTTTCCATGCTTAAAGATAATTGCCTTATCCCCGGCTCCTGCAATACCCAAATCAGCATGTTTGCCTTCACCAGGTCCATTTACAATACACCCCATAACTGCAACCGTTATATTTTTATCCAGTGAAAGCAATTCATTCTGCCATCTGGCAACAAACCCATGAACGTCAAAGCCTACCCTACCACATCGAGGACAGGAAACAATTTCAACACCTCCAGGACGTTTACCACATTCTTTTAAAATCTGCTTTCCAGTAATTATCTCATTTTCAGGTGTAGAGGAAAGACTTACACGAATCGTGCTGCCAATGTTATTCTTTAATAATTCGCTAAATGCCAAAGTACTTTTTACGACTCCGACAATCAAAGGTCCGGCTTCAGTTACTCCAATATGTAAAGGAATGTCGTATTTTGAAGCAAACGCCTTATTAGCATCTATTGTTTCCTGAACTGACGAAGCTTTCATGCTTACTACAACATCACGGAAATTCAGCTCATCAAATACGGCAGCCTCGCGTGCTGCTGTTTCTGCCAATGCATCGGAGCGAGCCATTGAGCCAGCTTCAACTTTTTCAGCAAGATCCTTAGGCAGACTGCCAGTATTCACACCAATGCGAATAGCAACGCCTTTTTCTTTACAACCAATTACAACTTTTTCAACTCGCTCTCGGCTACCTATATTGCCAGGATTGATTCGAATAGCAGCAACATTGCCCTTCAGACATTCCAATGCAAGCCTGTAATCAAAATGTATATCAGCAACAAGAGGCATGGTTGTTTTTTCGGCAATAAGACATAAAGCCCTTGCACTTTCTGTATCTGGAACTGCAAATCTTAAAACATCACAGCCAAGAGATTGCAAAACTTCTATGCGGTGAATTAACAAAGAAAGGGCATCACTGTTTTCTGTTAATCCAGTAATGCCCTCTTTCCACATAGTTTGAATTGAAACTGGTGCATTTCCACCAATTTCAATTCGTTTTGTAATCCCCGCACCACCTATAAAAACAGAACGAGGAAACTTATACATAAACTATCCTTAATATGATACTTAGCAGACAATCATTGAGAATACCATTGCAAACAAAGCAACAGTTTCACAAAGACCGACAACCATGATGTACTGAGCGAAACCTTTTCCTGTTTCTCCAAGGGCATCAGAACCTGCAGCACCAGCCTTTCCCTGAGCAATAGCAGAAGCACACATTGCAAGACCTGAAGCAAAACCAAGACCAAGAAGGAACCATGGATCTTTTGCAGAACTCATCATTGACTGCATAAGAAGGAAACCATAAATCGTCTGTGTCAAAGGAGCACCAGCAAATACAGTGAGGATGAAAGGAGCTGGCTTGTTATTTAAGTAGCAGCGTTTCCAAGCACCAATTGCAGCACTTCCAGATGTTCCAATACCAATTGCCGAACCAAAAGCAGCAATACCCATACAAACAGCAGCACCAAGCATTCCAAAATTCATAATTATCTCCTATCCGCAACAGCGGTTATTTGTTTACCGTTTCACTGAACGGTTCATATTTAAATCCAGACCACGACATTCCCAAATGCGAAGAAAATTCCAACGTATTCAGGCGAACACCGTGAACAATAACAGAAAGAACATTCAAAATCATATTCAGACCATGTCCAAATACAAGAAGAATGACAAATGTCAGAAGAAGTGAAAGTTTTCCCCACATCGGACCTGCCATCTGGTTTACAGTATTGGAAATTGCAGCTCCTGCAAGACCAACTGCCCATAAACGGATGTAAGAGACGATATCAGAGAATACGTTTACAACGCCCAACAATACAGAAATTATGTTTTTCACACTTTCCAAAATAGAAGAAACAATACTTCCTTCATAGTTTGCAAAGACAAAACTTAACATAAATCCTGCAACAACCAAAACAATGGCTACTGTTCCAATTGGAATTCCATAAACAACTTTGTCAAAACTAAAAATTTTAGCATCAACAACCATTGAAAGAACTACATAGAACATGCCCCAAAGCAGAATTAAAGAACCAAAATCACCAAAAGCTTTCAGAGATTTGATGTTCTTTGCAATAGCTTTTATATGAGCTACTGTCAGCTGAAGTAAAGCCAGAGAGAAACAGAATATCTGCAAGTTCTGGGTTACAGTCGTTACACCGTCTCTGCCCTCAAAATCTGCGATAAATGCATTTGAAAGAGGCTTTAGCGACAGGTTCTTTACCCAATCAGGAATTTTTTCCAAAGGAAGTCCAAACCATGTACAAGTTACAGTTCCCCAGGCAACGGTTGACAGCCCCAGCAAAAGCAGAAGTCCTAGACCTGCACCAGGTTTCTTTCCTTTTGTAAAAGAAATTGCCATTCCAAGCAATGCTGCAAAAGTCAAAAGCAAACCATATCCACCATCGCCAAAAATCATTCCGAAGAAAATTGTAAAGAAAAGCAGGAACCATCCAGAAATATCAAATTCATGATATCCAGGAACTGTTCCCAAAAAGTCAGTAAGCGGATATATCAAGCTTACAAGCTTATTATTCTTCAATTTTGTAGGAACATTATCTTCTTCAGATGGGTCTGAAACTGCAAATGCCCAATTTTCTGAAATTGCATTTTGCTTCAACCTGTCAAGACTGTCAACAGGAACAAAACCTGTTATCCATGAAAGCGCAGAAGAGCCGTCACCTTCATGTCCCATGCCAGAATTTACAGTTTCAAATTCTATTTCCTTAATGAGCTTTCTGCTGTAATTTTTCAATGCAGGAACATACACTGCCTTTGAAGAAATTTCAGAATCCAAATCTGCTATCTGTCTTTCAGAAGCTTCTATTTCTTCTGCAAGTTCTTTAGTAGACATTTTTGGCATAGGCACAGAATATGCTTCTGCCGGCAAACCTGCAGGGCGTTCAGCATCCGCAGAATCTGAAAGAAGAAGAAATCTTACCTGATTTTTATCTTTGTTTACCAGGAGAACATTTACATCATCCCCAATATTCCGCCATTTGTCCTGCGGAATTTCATACAAAGAAAGATAGATTCCATTTTCTGCCAGATATGAAAAATCAGATACAGTTACACTTCCCCAGGCCTTGAACCTGTCAAGTTCCTGTTTATCTAGATTTATTAAATCCTGAAGAGATTTCTTTTTTTCAGAATCAGATAGAACTACAGCACTCAAATTTTCAAGTTCTTCAGAGGTTAAATCTTTGTAACTAGTACCTTTCGGCAACTTTATTTCAGACAAAATGCCAACAGCATCATTGCACTGTTCCAAAGCAGCCTTCAGTTCTGCAAGTTTTTCACCATTGCCTTCAAGGCTTTCAAGGTGTAATACACCAAGAGAGCGAAGTTTTTTTAATGCCTGCTCCTGTTCAGCCTTTAACATTACAAGAGAGACCTTTTTCATTTCAACTATCATTCTGTCCCTCCTGAAGTCTGAAGTTTTTTCTTAGAAATCTTACTGCGAACAACAGCAGCAACCTGTTGATCACCAAGATATACGCTGATTTTCTTGATATTCGCCTTTGTTTCTGGAATCATAACCTTCTCAAAAAGATTTACACGCTGAGTCGTTGTTCGCAATTCAGCAGAAAGCAAGCGCACCTGTTCATCAAGCACATCTGCTTCCAAATCCAGTGACAAAGCTTTTTCCATACGGTCAGCAGCAAGATCTATCCACAGCGGTGTTTCAAACAAATCATAATCGCCGCGTCCAAAATCAGCACCTTCGTAAACAGGAATCTCGACACCTGCAATGTTTCCTGTACTTTTCTTTATATTTTTTACAGTAACCATTCCAGGCTTAAAGGCATCCTCTTCACCAAAAACAGCAATCCAAGCTTGAAATTCTTTTTCAAGAGCAGCTCGTTTTGCGCGAACTTCTTTGGCACGTGCATCAATTGTACGAATTTCTGTCTGAAGCTGCTGTTTTTTAAGCGTTAAAGTCGGAAGATAACGCTGATACATCTTCAACGCATCTTTCTGGGCTTTCTGCTCATTTTTTGTCAGCTTTATTTTCGCCATGCACTATCCTCTTATTTTGAAGGCCAGAACTGTTCAATAAGTTCAGTTTTCAAACCAGTTTCCTCTTTTTCAAAACACTGGGCAAGAATACTCCAACCATTGTCAAGTGCTTCTTCAAGAGGAATATTTACACTCAAATCCATCATTCTTGCTTCAAATAATTCACCATACTTGAGAAGTTTTTCATCCCATGAAGACATATTAAAGCCCATAGATTTCTTTTCAAGAGTGTCTTTATATTGAGCATACAGACGAATCATAGCATCCATTAAAGAGCGGTGATCTTTACGTGTTTTGTTATTAACCTGCTGCTTAAGGCGAGACAAAGAACCAAATGGTTCAATACGACCTCCTTTCAAGTAATACTGTCCTTCTGTAATGTAACCTGTGTTATCAGGAACTGGATGAGTAACATCGTCACCTGGCATTGTTGTAACAGCAAGAACTGTAATTGAACCTGCATCAGCAAAGTCTACAGCCTTTTCATAACGGCTTGCCAGCTGAGAATAAAGGTCTCCTGGATAACCACGATTTGAAGGAACCTGCTCTTGAGTAATGGCGATTTCCTTCATTGCGTCTGCAAAGTTTGTCATGTCAGTAAGAAGAACAAGAACGTCCTTTCCCTGAAGTGCAAACTGCTCTGCAACTGCAAGCGAGAGATCCGGAATTTTCATACATTCTACAGTGGGGTCTGCAGATGTATGAATAAACATTACTGTACGACTTAAAGCACCGCCTTCTTCAAGCGTATTCTTAAAATACAGATAGTCGTCATATTTCAATCCCATACCACCAAGAACAATAACGTCAGCCTGCGCCTGCATGGCAATTCGTGCAAGCAGCTGATTGTATGGTTCTCCAGAAATGGAGAAAATCGGTATTTTTTGAGAAACAACCAGCGTATTGAACACATCAATCATAGGAATGTTCGTACGCATCATGCGGTTAGGATTTATACGCTTTGCAGGATTAACAGATGGTCCGCCAATACTTGTAAGGTTTTCAGCAAGTGAAGGTCCCTGATCACGAGGTTCTGCAGAACCGTCAAAAATACGACCAAGAATATTTTCGCTGAAAGAAACTTTCATGTCATGACCTAAAAATCGAATCTGATCTGTTGTTGCAACACCACGGCCACCGGCAAAAACCTGTAAAGAAACCAAATCACCATCAATTTTGTTTACTTCGGCAAGAGACTTTCCGAATCTTGTTGTAATTTCAGCAAGCTCATTCAGCCTTACGCCTTCAGCACGAACAGTGATAACGCTGCCGTTAATACTTTCAATTTTGCTGTATACTTTATTCATTATTCACCGTCCTTAAGAAGAGATTCAACTTCCTGCATAACTTTTGCACCCTTGTCAGCAAGAGTCTTTTCAACGGCCTTCTCCGCATCTTTGAATTCAGGGCTGGCAAATTTTTTGTAGTTCATATCAATAAAGTTCTGACGAAGAGTATTGAAGAAACTACGTGCTTCATCTTTATCTGAAATTTCAAAAGAAGAGCCAAGAATGCCAAGAAGTTTTTTAAATGTATATGTCTGGCGTTCAATAGAAGATGCACCTTCAATTTCGTCAAAACTGTCCTGCTGCATGTATACAGCATCAAGGAATTCTGCCTTCAAGTAAACAAGGAAGTCTTCAAGACTTGTACCTTCTTCACCAACAACCTTCATCATTGAGTTTACTTCCTGTCCGCGACGATAAAGTTTGCGGGCATATTCAACCCAATCAGTACGAATTACAGAATTATATTTTGACCATGAATCCAAAGGATCGATTGCAGGATAACGGCGGGCATCAGAACGTTCAC
Organism: Treponema sp.; assembly: GCA_016296655.1. Taxonomy (GTDB): domain Bacteria; phylum Spirochaetota; class Spirochaetia; order Treponematales; family Treponemataceae; genus Treponema_D. The sequence goes on from JAEDIW010000026.1 coordinate 15,124, forward strand.
GGCTCAAGCCATGGAAAGCTCCGACAACCTTAAGAGTTGCCTGTGTTACAGGTTCCTCAAAGTTACCGCCGGCAGGAGAAACTGTTCCACCAATTGTAACAGAACCAGTTGAACCATCGCGAAGTTTTACGATACCTGCACGCTCATAGAAAGAAGCAATTGTTGACTCAAGATATGCAGGGAATGCTTCTTCACCAGGAATTTCTTCCAAACGACCTGACATTTCACGCATAGCCTGTGCCCAGCGGGATGTTGAATCTGCAAGAAGCAAAACATTCAAGCCCATCTGGCGGTAATATTCAGCAAGTGTAACACCTGTATAACAAGAAGCTTCACGCGATGCAACAGGCATTGAGGATGTATTACAAATAATAATTGTACGTTCCATCAATGAGCGGCCTGTGCGAGGATCTTTTAATTCAGGGAATTCTGTAAGAGTTTCTACAACTTCGCCGGCACGTTCACCGCAGGCTGCAATAATTACGATATCGACATCGGCATTGCGTGAAGTTGTATGCTGAAGAACTGTTTTTCCAGCACCAAAAGGACCTGGAATACAATATGTACCACCTCGAGCAACAGGGAAGAATGTGTCTATAAGACGAACTTTTGTTACCATAGGGTCTTTCGGCATAAGACGTTCTGCATAGCAGTTTACGGCACGTTTTACAGGCCATCTGAAAGCCATACATACATCAAATTCATTGCCTTTTTCATCTTCAACAGTTGCAATAGCATCGTGAATTTTATAGTTGCCTTTTGCTGCAATCTTTTTTACTGTATATAACCCCAAATATGTATAAGGAATCTGAATCTTATGAACAAAAGGACCTTCAGGTACAGTTCCTACATAATCACCAGCCATTACCTTGTCGCCAACTTTTGCTACAGGTGTAAATTCCCATTCTTTTTTTTCATCCAAGGCAGGAAGATATACGCCTCTTTCCAAGAAATTGCCAGAATGTTCTGCAAGAAGTGGCAGAGGATTCTGCAAACCGTCGTAAACCTGTCCCAAAAGACCAGGTCCGAGTTCAACACTCAAAAGGTCATTGGTAAATTCAACAGTACAATCAGTTGAAATACCATTTGTCATTTCATAAACCTGCATCTGAGCAATATCACCGCGAATACGGATTACTTCACTCTTGAGGCTTTTCCCTTCAACTTTTACATAGCCGACTTCGTTCAATGAAATAGTTCCGTCAAATTTTACGGAAATCATATTACCATTAACACCGACGACTTTTCCTTTAGTTTCCGTCATGTATTTTCTCCAAGAATTCTATCATATATAGTGTGGTAAGATGCCATACCTGTTTGTTCATTAAACAGTTTCATACGCTGTGCAAGCATCAGTTTCAGTCCGTAAGCAAAAACAGCATCTACAGAAAACTGATCTAGTGGTGCCAGCTGATTGATGACGTCAATCCTGTACTGATACAGAAACTGCTCTGCCGATAACGGACTGTCCATTCCAACAGCAGTTCTGGCAACCTGCATAACATCCCCTGTACACTCCCCTGTCAAAGGCTCACTTTCTTTCTGAAGATTTAAAGCACGAATCTGTGCCAAAGCCAGTCTGAGAGCACGCTCTTTTGCATACCAGGTATCAACAAAAGCTGAACCTGTTGCAATATTTTTTCGAGGCGGAACAAGTGAAAGATTATTTAAAATCTCAAGGCTTCGCTCATCAAGAAAACGCGCACACAAATCCCGATAATATGCTTCAGAGATGGGGAGATTCTGTTTTTCGCCTGTATAAGACACAGCGGGCAGCTGCGACACCAGGTAATACTGATTTCCCACTATTACTTTCCTTCGGTTGCAGCCGCTTTCATGATTGCTGCTGTCCGCGGATTAAGATAAGCCGAGAACAGATCCGAAACTGCTTCAGCAGAATAGTCATAATAAGCCTGGCCATTATTGATTCCAATTCTGAAACCTGCAGAAAGTGTTTTATCAGCCTTCAATTCAAGACCTTTTGCAATTTCTGCCTTCAATGCAGCTCTTAGACCAGTTTCAAGCTCTTTCAAAGATTTTTCATTTAAGAGAACAGAAACATCTTTTGCATCATTATTTGCACCCCAAGCCTTTACTGTTTCTGGTATAAGCCTAAGGAGAAGATCGTTTGAATACGCAGCAGCGGTTTCAGCCTGAACAATTGCCGAAAGTTCAGAGGTAATGCTATCTCTGAAAGAAATGATCAAGTTACGACCAGCCTGTTTTATTGCATCTTCACTCGCCTTTTCCATCCGTTCCGTTTCCGCTTTTGCATTTTTAATGATTTTTTCAGCCTGGGCCTGTGCATCTGAAACAATCTTTTTTGCATTTTCCTCTGCTTCAGAAATAATTTCTTCTGCAGAAGTTTTTGCAGCAGTAACGCCGTCCTTTTTGATTTTGTCAATCAATTCCTGTAATTGAACGTCCATTAAAACCTCTCTTATTTATTTAAACCACTTTTTAGTTCAAAAAATAAACTAATAAAATCTTCGGCTGCCCCAAAATTGCAATCCTCAGAATCAGCCTTTAACATTGTTTTGAATACTTTCGTTTCTTCAACACAACTTTCAATCTAAAATTATACACCGCATTTTCTCAAAAAGAAACAATATGGCAAATCATTTTACAATTTATTATTAAATTTATAAAAAAATCTGCACAATGGGAAATAATTTTCTGTTATTATCATGCAATCACAACAAACTTACATTCAATTTTGTTACAAGTTAATCAATGCAGCTAAAAGATAAACTCATAAACAGTCAGAGCTTTGTATTTTTCTCCAGGTGTCAGAATGCAGGACGGAAATTCCTTTTTATTTGGAGTATCTGGGAAACACTGGGTTTCAAGACAGAAAGCCTCATGCTTATTATAGCGCATGCCATTACGACCAAGTTCATTATCCAAAAAGTTTCCTGTATATAACTGAATACCTATCTGATCTGAATAAACTCTCATAGCCCTGCCAGAAACCGGCTCACGAACCTCTGCGACCTGTTTTAAATCACCGTCAAAGGCATTTTCAATTTCTTCTGAATAAGATTCCGTTACATAACAATGATCGTATCCAGGCGCAACTTTTGCAATATCTTTTCCGATTGGTTTTGGCTGACGGAAATCAAATGGAGTGCCTTCAACACTAATCATCTTGCCAGTAGGAATAAGAGCTTTATTTACTTCAAGATATGCAGGACAGTTCAACTGAAGAATATGCTCATTGATTGAACCTCGACCTGCAAGATTAAAATAAGAATGATTTGTAAGACTGATTGGAGTTGCCTTATCTGTTGAAGCTTTATATTTCAATGCAATCTGATTATCTTTATTCAAAGTGTAAGTAAGCTCAATTTTTACATTTCCAGGAAATCCCTGTTCCATGTCATGGCTTACATGGGTAAAACATACACCCAAACCGTTCTTTGTAGAAACCATCTTAGAATTCCAGAGTTTCTTTTCATAGCGGTCAAATCCTCCATGCAAAGAATCTTTAGTTCCAGAATTTACATCAAGCAGGTACTCTTTTCCTTCAAGTTCAAATTTTGCATTACCAATTCGGTTTGCAAAACGCCCTACAACAGCCCCAAAAGATGAAGTTCCTTCAGCATAGCCTGTAAGCGTTGAATAGCCAAGTACAACATCAGTTTTGCCACCCTTTCCGTCAGGAACAAGGATGCTGGTTATTGCACATCCAAAATCTGTTACAGAAAAAGACATTTCATCATTTGAAACAGTATAAATGGAAGCAACACTGCCATCAGAAAGTGTACCAAATACCTCTTTTTTTATTTCCATAATTTTCAAAACTCCTTCTTTTCATTCAATTTCAATATTTTTGTAAGGAATCTGCAAAAGGACAGAGCTTTTCGCAGAATCCAGAATTCATTCATTCATGTCTAATGCAAACTGAACTTCAGTTACAGATCGTGATAAAGAAGCTGCAATTTCTTCAACAGTTTCTCCACGAAGGTAACGTTCATTTACTTCTGCATTAAAACTTTTTTTCAACGTAATAGGATTATCAGTTATGTGTACATTATTTCCCAAAACAGGAACTTCTTTAAAGGAATTTCCGTCTTCCGATACGTTTACAGCCTGAATTCCAAAAGGTTGGCTACGTTCGTCTCTAAACAAATTCTGCTGTCCATTTTTTTCTAAGGCTGACTGAGTAAGCTCAAAAGCAGAATCTGAAGTAATCTTCTGCTGATTCTGCATAGAATTTTTTCTGTAAGCTTCAACCTTAAACTGAGGAACGGTATTTTTTGAATGTACAGTTTTTTCAATCTTTGACTTATAGGCGGAAATTGCATTAGATTTTTCAATTTCAGACTTCAGCAAGGAAACATGAGAATCCGCCTGCGCAATTATAGATTTTAAATCCGAGATTCTAGCCTCGATAAGAGTAATATTCCTTTCCGCATTTCGATTCACTTCAACAATCATTCGGTTTAACTCATTGCGGGTTTTTTCTATTACATCATCTGTAGAAAAAAGTTTTTTAAATTTTTTGAAAAGCAGTCCCCACAGCAAAAGATTTATCAAACAAAGCGTAAAAACAATAATGCCTGCCACAAAATCACCTCGTAATATCTATATGCTGCCCCAAATAGGATTCACGAATCTCAACTTCTTTACTTTTTTCAGAATTTTCTTCACTTTCCTGCTTTTTACGGGAATTTCCAGATAAATTCTGTTGAGAAGATGTTCCTTCATCCTTTATGACAGATGTTTTTGATTCCTGAGATGCAGCTTTTTGCACTGCAGAAACCTGCTCCGAAGCCTGTTGAATTTCTCTTGTATGCTGCATCGCATTTGTCAACTCGGCACCTTTCTGCTGCTGAGATGCAATCTTCGACACATTAGAAATTTGAGAATACATAATCTGAAGGTCAATCGGCTGGATTCCCATAAACAAAACCTAAGAAAACACTGAATAAATTCCATTGAATTTTTTTCAGTGTTAACCTTGAATGTAGTATATATTCAAATATTCTAAATGTCGAGTTTTTTACCTCAGTTTTTTTACCCCGAATTTCAGGCAAAAGCAGACTAAAGCCGAAAAAAAACTCAGCCTGAAAAGCTGTTTCACCACGCAACTAAAACTAGAGAAAAAATCAAGAATAGCCTTCAGGTCCTTTTATATCATCAACAACAGGAGGTTCATATTTTCCGCGTTTGACAAGAGTTTTTTCATAAAAGAATGTAACATTCTTAATATTTTCACGAACTTCATCGCAGGCATCACGAACATATACTTTTACACCAGCATAAACAGTTCCTTCTGCCTTAACTTTTCCCATAACTTTCAGTTCTCTAAGGCGAGTTTGAATCTCTTGAATTTCAGTTGAATATTCTTCTGACTGCTTCGTAATTTCTTCATATTTATCTTTGAGTTTTTTAAGATTTTCCTCTTTTTCCTTGGGCAAAGTGCGCCGAATTTTTTTCTGATTTTCCAGAGTTGCAATATCAAGTTCAACTTCTTCAAGCTCTTTTATAAGCAATGTTTGCATTCCCTGAAGCTCTTCCAAACGATGCTTGGCTTTGGGGTCAAACCCTACTTCAAGAATTGTTTCCGTACCACCTGGAGAACCTATATTTCTTGCACAGATTTCTTCTGTTGCAAAAAGATGACCGCCAGTAAGCTGCGCTTTTTTACCCTGCAAAATAATACGTTTCATAGCAGTAACATGAGAATTCATTATACTGTCTGAAACCATAATATATTCAGCAGCTTCAACTTTTGTAGACTGTATGAATTTTGCCCATAAAGAACCGCCAGTAACAATAGTTCCTTCATCATGCCCAAAAATACCTTGAGAAACAACAATGTCGCCTTCAGCTTCTATATTACTGTTTCCTACAGTTCCTAAAATCTCAATATTTCCAGAAGCCTTTACATCAAAGCCGTCATCAACATTACCTTTTACAATTACAGTACCAAGGAAAGTAATGTTTCCAGTCTTTATATTAACGCCTTCAAGTTCAAGAATAGGCTCAACATGTATCTTGTCGTTTACAAGCAGAACCTGACCGTTAATATCAGCTATAATCGTACATCCGTCTGAATCAACAGAAACATTCTTTCCCAACGGGAAATTTATATCCTTACCTTTTTTAGCTTCAAGATACCGGCCAAAAAGAGTTTTTCCAGATTTTCCAGGTTCGGCAAGCATTTTTTGAGCCAGTGGCTGACCTGCCACAACATTCTGAATTCTATTCAATTCTTTAAAATTCATCTGTCCGTTAGCAGCTTCCTTTACACGAATTTTTGTAAGGTCTGTTTCAAACTGATAGGCTATATAAGCATCTCGACCATCAACTGGGAAAATTCCTGTCATTATTTCATATTCCTGATCATAAACAGGATTATCTACAAAATCTGAAATCCGCTTCTGGTCAAGAGGAATGTTAATGCCCTGTGTTGTAAGCACTCTTTCAATCAATTCTGGAGATACATCATAACCACCAACCGCAGGAGATGTTGCAGTAAGTTTTGCATGCATGTCATCATTTGTAATTTCAACAACAGCAAGTGCATCACCTACAGGAGAATGTGTAAATTCTCCTATAACTACATATTTGTTATCAGAACCATTTTTTACCAGTTTTTTTACAAGATTTTCATCAAAAGAAACTGTATCAGAGCGGCGGATAGAAGCAATAACATCTTTTAACTCAACAGGAACTCCATTTCCTTCTGGCAAAGTAACCTTTAAATTTATGCCGTCTGCAAAACGACGAACATAAAACATGCCATCCTTGTTTACAATTACATTTTCTTCATCAAGTTCCGACTGAATGTCAAGAACACCGCCGAGTTTTTTATTCTTCTGCAAAAGCGTGTCAGTTGTCTGATAAACACGAATTTTCCAGGGCTGTTTGGCAATTCCAAAAAATCCCCTGGAACCTCTTTCAACAACTTCGTATTGAAGGCTGGAAGTTTTCTGATCAAGCTGAATGGCTGCATCTGCCAATGCATCTTCCAGAGAATCGGCATTTACATCAACTGAATGCAGTTCCTTGTCGAGTTTCAGTTGAGCTTCCATATCCTTACGAATTGTATCAAGAGTAACCATTAAAAAATTCCTTTTTTGAAATTTGTCAGTTTTGCCCTAAGCCTTAAATTCGCCTTTGTGTGCAGCTGTGAAATTCTAGATTCACTTACTTCAAGAACCTGACCAATTTCTTTAAAAGTCAAATCTTCATGATAATACAACACAATGACCATTTTTTCTTTTTCAGGAAGTTCATTTATAGCCTGAATTATAACTTTTCTGATTTCTTCCCTCTCAACCTGAATATCAGGATTCAGGCTTGCTGGAGCTTCAATACTGTCTCCAATAGAAAGATTATCACTGTCATCAGAAGAATACCAGACATCATTCAAGGAAAGCACGCTTGTTCCAGAAACCTTCATGACTTCCCGCTGATATTCATCTTCTGTCAATCCCATTTGAGAAGCAACTTCTGCATCTGTAACAGTCCGGCCAAATTTTGCTTCAAGTTCAACAATTGTATCTTCAATTTCTCTAGCTTTTTGCCTGATTGAACGCGGAATCCAATCTAACTGACGAAGTTCGTCAAAAATCGCACCACGAATTCTTGTAACTGCATAAGTTTTAAATTTTACGTTTTTATCAGGCTCAAATTTGTTTATTGCATCAAGAAGACCAAACTGCCCGAAGCCGACCAAATCATCAAACTCAACGCTGCTTGGCATGCCTACAGACATTTTCCCAGCAACATATTTTACCAGCGGCATATACTGACGGATAAACTTATCCCGCAAAGCTGGAGATTTTGTCTTTTTATATTCGAGCCAAAGTTCATCTTCTGTTTTCTGCTCGCCAAGAGTTTCTGCCATATAACACACCTTTAATTATCTTTAGCAATCGCTGTACTGATTGCCTTTGCTAGTAATTCTGTATTCTGTATATCAGGAATTGTCGATTCCCTGCCAGCTCCTCTTCTAACAGAAGCAGATGAAGCAAATTCTGTATCAAGAACCGTACCTGCTCCATTCTGACTGTCAATATCCACAAGTTCTGTTAAATCTGGCAATTCATCAAGTTCACCATTAGACGAACTGCTTTTTACAGGAACATCAGTCTTTGTTTCAACAGAATCGTTGCCTGCACCCGCAGCAGCTAAATCAGGAACAAAGCCTTCAAAGTTATTTTTTTCACCTGCTGAACCCTGACTTTCAACAGATGGTTCTTCCTGCAAAGGAACCTGAACCCGTGCATCAACAACAGGAGCTGTTCGTCCTCCACTTGCATCTGCTGATTTCTTTTCAGCTTCAGGAGCTGCTGCAGTTTCAACTGAAAATGAAACATTACCCGAAACATCACCATCTGGTGAATACTGTCCGTCCAAAGCTCCATTATATTTTTTTACGGTATTCGTAACTGCAAAAGACGGAGCGGTTTCATCTTCCGGCAAGGCTTCATCAGCAATTGTTATATCAACAGCATTAGCAGTCTTTGCAGGAGCTGATGGCATCTTTTCAGAAACAAAGGAAGAGCCTTCGCCTCCGGAAATATCCAGAAACTTTTCAGCCACATATCCAATGCCTAAGCCCAAGCCTCCAAAAATCAAACTAAAAAGCAATGCCCTAAGAAAAATGACAGAAATACCTGCACCGCTGAAAAAACCAGCAACACAAGAAAGAAAAAACCCCAGAACTGCTGCACTTGCAACTGGTTTTAGATTTTTCATCATTCCTCCCACTTTCTTTTACTAAGTATACACTAAAATGCAGAAAAACACTAGTTTTCACTAATTTTTAAAGATTGAAAACTAATAAAAACGAATGAAATATTTTTTTCAAATCAGTCTTATTTTCCTTTCTTTCTGCTTAAAAACTTATTCAAAAAATTAGTAACACCCTCATTTTCAACAATTTCTGCATTTTCAATTTTATTAACAATATGTTTTATGCAGACGGCAGGCTTTGATGTTGGATTCATTACCATGAAAGGTTTTTGCCTGAGAACTCCTGAAGAAACGACAGGATCTTCATATACAAAGCCAAGATATTCAACCTTAAAATTCAGAAACTGCCCTACAATATTTATGATTCTATCAGCAATGCGACGGCCTTCTTCAGCAGAACGCACTCTATTTACCAAAAGTTTCAAAGTCAGTTCCCTGTCAATGATTTCAGTAGTAATCATTTTTATCATTCCATAGGCATCAGTTATTGCAGTCGGCTCAGGCGTCGTTACAATAAAAACTTCATCAGCTGCAGAAACAAACTGAAGCACATTCTGGGCAATTCCTGCACTTGTATCAATAATTATAACGTCAGCATTTGAAAGAGAGCAGAACTGTCTTGCAAAATAGTCAAGTTCTTCAACATTCAGATTTGCTATTTTTGAAAATCCATTGGCACTTGCAATAAATTTTATACCATATTCGGTATCAAGAATAATCTGTTCCATTGTTTTTTGCTTATTGATAACCTGCATTAAATTATACTGTGGAACAATATTCAAAAGAACATTAACGTTTGCCATGCCTAAATCAGCGTCAATCAGAATAACTTTTTTTCCAAGTTGTGCATAAGCAATCGCCATATTCACAGAAATATTTGATTTGCCAACACCACCTTTTCCGCTAGTTACGGCAATAATTCGTGTTCCGTGTGTTTTTTTTATAGTTGAGCTTGAAGTTGATTTTTCCATGCCCATCAATGCTCGTAATTCAGATGCCTGTTCTTCCATATTCAGTTAACTCCAAATTTATCATCTATATGTGTTCTGTCAATTTTGAAATCATTCAATCCAATAAGAAAATTTACAACATCAGCGCGACGGATGTTTTTAGGAACTCTTTGCCCATCTGTAATATAGGAAATGCTCTTGCGTTTTTCATGCAGAACACTGATAACATTTCCATATTGGCGGGTCTCATCGCATTTCGTAACAATAACAGAATTAAAATTAAACGGCTCATAATTCTGTATGATATTAACCAAATCGCGTGCTTTTGTAGTTGCAGACAAAGCCAGATATACATCAGCATGCAAATCTTCCAAATCCAGAATGGAACGCATTTGTCCGATATTTTTAGCATCATTTGGACTGTAACCGCTTGTATCAATGAGAATTGCATCAACCCTGTTTCTGTATTCGTTGTAAATAGTTTTTACATCTTCAAGAGTTTCTGCCTTGTCAACGGGAACATTCATTATTTCGCCATAATTTACAAGCTGTTCCAAAGCGCCGACACGAGTTTTATCAATTGAAATAAAGCGAAGCTGAGGACGCTCCCTGCCCTTATCCTTTGCATCAAGAATCAGATTAGCGGCAAGTTTTGCAATTGTGGTAGTCTTACCAACTCCTGTAGGTCCTACAAGTATAATAACATGCGGTGGCCTAAATCTTTTTTCAGGATGAACAGAAATAGATTCGCCAATCCAGTCAACAACGGTTTTTTCTACAAAATCAAAATCGTCAAGCTGATCCAGTGAAAATTCCTGAGACATTCGCTTTGAAATTTCAGAAATATAGGCAAAAGAAAATTCATTGCGGTCGAGCATTTCTTCAATTTTTGCAATGGAAGGATGCTTGTCAGGAGCAGCAGAAACCGACATTTCAAATTTTTTGTTGATGAGATTCGTAAGCTCTTCCACAGACTGCTTTACCTGAGCAATCTGCTTTATAGAATCGATGTTGCCAGTTGTCATTTTCAGAATTTCTTCCTGATTTTTCTGAAAATCATCATTACGGTAAGAAGAATAACTGTTTTTTGACAAAGAACGCTGCGGCATTCCTCTAGAACGCACTGTATAGGAAACGGTTACAACTTCTTTTTGTCCAAACCCCAGAAAACCACCCTTAAAATCCTGCTGTTTGCTTAAAATCTGGTAATCTTCACCGTATCTTTCCCAAAGTTCATCTTTACATTCTTTTAAATTGCGACGTGTAAGGGTATAAACCGGTGCACCCTTATCTTCAGTGTACATTTTCAACCTCTTTTATTTCTCCAAGGATTTCAAGATCTATGCTGTTTCCGGCAGCAACAACTTCATTTATGGAAAGGACAACAAGTCCAGGCAATTCCCGTTCCGTTGATGATTTTACGAGCTGACGTACTTCAGCTGCACAAAGAATAATTGGCATTACATTTCTGCTCTGCATAGCCATAAATGCATCACTTACAGTTTTTATCCAATTGCGGCCGTCAACCGGGTCAAATGCAACAAAAGGACGGGACAAATCTGGCGGTTCAACTTTATGTGCAAGCAGTTTTTCTGACAAGTCCTGAGAAAGATTCATGACACACAGCTTATGATCCTGATCTGCATACTGCATGCAAATCTGCAATCCTAAAGCTTCGCGAACTTTCTCTATCAGAATCCATGGATTATGGGTAATTGAAACAAAATTCGCAATTGTTTCAAGAATTGCAACCATGTTACGAATAGAAACCTGCTCCCGCAAAAGTCCCTGAAGGATTTTTTCAATTTCACCGTAAGAAAACCTTGAATCGTCCTTACGATCGCCTTTAAGCATGACTTCATCGACAACGACAGGATTTCTTTCCTTTATCTTATTGATAATAGCGGCAACTTCCTGGCGACCAAGGATTTCTGCAGCATGACTTCTTATTATTTCTGTCAAATGAGTTGCAATTATAGTCGGAGGATCTACAACTGCATAGCCTGCACGTTCAGCTTCCACGCGTTTGTCCTCCGGCAGCCAAATTGCAGGCATACCAAAAGCAGGATCCTTCGTTTTTTCACCCTGAAGTTCTTCCGTAACAGAACCTGTATTCATGCACATGTAATATCCAAGCCTTATTTTTCCACGTCCAGCTTCAATTCCCTTAATTTTAAAGCTATATTCGCTAGGCTCTAGAACCATATTATCAATAATACGTATGCTTGGCACTACAAGCCCAAGATCCAAAGCTGCTTCGCGGCGGATTCGTACAACCCGTTCCAAAAGTTCTGCACCTTTTTCTTTATCAACAAGAGGAATAAGAGCATAGCCAAGCTCAAGCGACAGAGGGTCTAACGGAACTACAGGGCTTACATCTTCAGGATTTCCGCCAGTTTGTGACTGAGATTTTGCAGCATTTTCTTCTGCAGCCTTCCTCTCCCTGTTGATTTTTTCAAGTTTTATCATGCGGGCTCCTGCCCAAATGCAGACAGCCCCCATTGGAATGAGAATATAAAACGGCATTCCAGGAACAAATCCCAAAAGAGCAACAGTTCCTCCTGAAATGCAATAAACATAACCGGAAACTGAAAATTCCCTTTTAATCTGCTTTGGCAAAAGTTCACTGGAACTGCTTCCAGTTACAAGAATACCCGTAGAAAAAGTCAGCAGCAAAGACGGAATCTGACTCAAAAGACCGTCACCAATTGAAAGCCTGCAATATGTGGACAGAGCTGCGGAAAAAGGTTCATGGCGTAAAACCATACCTGTTATAAGTCCTGCAATAATATTCAAAAAAGTAATGAAAATACCAATATTTACATTGCCTGAAACATATTTTGAAGAACCGTCCATGGCTGAATAAAAATCACTTTCCCGACGAATCTCTGCTTTTCTAGCCCGTGCTTCTTCAGGCGTGATTGCTCCAGAATTTGCTTCGTTTTCAACATCAAACATCTTGCTGTTCATAGAATCCAAGGCAAAACGTGCTGCAACTTCAGAAACACGGGTAGAAGACTTTGACATTACAACCTGAACGACAATCAAAATAATAAACTGAACAAGTCCTATCAATATTCCGCCAGTTTCACTGTTACCTGTAACAAAAGTCGAAAAAGTCCTGACCATTTTTCCATCAAACGCCATTCCCTTGGAAAGAATGAGCCTTGTAGAAGAAATGTTTACAACAAGTCCGTAAAGTGTTGTAAAAACAATGATTCTAGGAAATGATGTAAGGTTTGTTGATTTTGATGTATATAAAACATTAAGTATTATGATGATTCCAAAAACAAGATTCATAGCCATTGCAAAATCCAGCAAAATCGTAGGCATAGGAATTACCATAGCCAAAAGCGCTGCTATCACTGCAACAGAAAGAAGATTATCTTCGAGAAATTTTACTAAAGTTCGGTTTCCATTGTTTGCCATCAGCCCCACCCAATATGCAAGCTCAGTTTCTACGTTTTGAGATATAATCGATTTGTTTATACACTAAAACTATTGCATTAATGTAATCATCTGGAATTATATCACCGACTTGCGTTTCTGCATAGAGTGAACGAGCCAAAGGCCTGTTTTCTACAACAGGAACTTCATTTTCACGGGCGATTCTTTTCATCATCTGCGCAACTTCATCAGCTCCTTTTGCCGTAACCTGAGGAGCAGATGCTATATCAGGCTGATATTGAAGGGAAACTGCAAAATGCGTAGGGTTTGTTACAATTACATCTGCTTCTGCAACTGCTTTAGGCATATTCTGCCTGAGCAATTCCCGCTGACCTTGCTCAAGTCTCTGCTTTACCTCTGGATCGCCTTCCATTTCTTTAAATTCCTGCTTTACTTCCTGCTTGGTCATTTTCATGCGTTCGCGAAACTGTCTCCGCTGAACGAAATAATCAGGAACAGCAATGGCAAGAAAAAACACAGCAACTATCATCAGCAGTTTTGCAGCCATCTGAGCAATTCTGGCAACAGCGCCTGCAACATTTCCTGACTGCAACATAAAATTCAGTTCAGGAAGTGAATCACGGATTACAAAAAAAGCGATTGCCGTTATAACAGCAACCTTACCCAATGATTTTACAACATTAAATGCACCTTCAAATGAAAATACAGTTTTTTTCAAAAATTCACCGATTTTTGGAATAAGTTTTGAAAATTTTGGCTCAATCGGTTTAAAACTAAAAATAAAGCCTTTATTCTGGATGATATTCGCAATCACGCCAGCTATTGATGAAACTAGTGCAATAGGTAAAATTATCATCAAAAAATAACGGTAACAGACAGCCGCGAATATGGGATTATCAACCTGTTTTTCCGTACAGCGAGTAAAAAAATAAACAAGAATCTGCTGTAATTTTATGAAAATCCATGAGCCAAGCAAAAGAAGCGTAGCTGATGCAAAAAGAAAAACAAAGGCTCCGTTAAGTTCACTACTCTTTGCAATCTGACCTTCTTTTCTGGCTTTCTCAAGTTTAACCTGTGAAGGTTCTTCCGTGCGGCCTTCATCTTCAGCTGCAAACCACTGCAAATCAATCTGACTCATAAAGAACTCCCTGCAAGATAACTGTACAACTGTTCAAGCTTTACAAAACCTACGTAAAATGACCTGCCAAAAAAATCGCACAAATCAGGCAGCAAGGTCGTTATGACAAAAAATGAAAGAAGCATCATTATAGGAAAACCTTCTGACAGCAGATTCATTTGAGGAGCAGCCTTTGACAAAAGACCAATGCTTACAGAAACCAGAAGCAAGGCACCCATAACTGGCAGAGAAATTATCAGGGCATCCATAAATAAATCCGTAAGTGCTGACAAAAGAAAACCTGAAAGATTTTTGCGATAAATTTCAGTTAAAACCGATGCGCAATTAAACGAGTCAAAACTTTTTATAAGTCCGCCAAAAAAAAGACGCTGCATCCACTGCCCTTGCAAAAAAACAAGCATGGCAACAAGGTTAAAATATTGCCCCATCAGCGGATTTTCAACCTGAGAAAGCGAATCATAAACTTCTGAAGCACTAAATCCCATCTGAAAAGCAACAAACTGACCGGCAGTACTGAAAGCTGCAAAAATAATCGTTACATAAAACCCGTTTATTATTCCGATTAAAAATTCACCGATAAGAAGAAGCAGATATTGCATGGAAAATACCCCGTCTTCTGTCAGATATGGCAAAAAGTGGCTAAAATCAACCTGCGTAAAAATAAAATAAGAAAAATACAATGCCAGCGCAATTTTTGCCTGCGAAGGAACATTTCTTGCAGAAAAAAGAGGAAAAGACATTAAAAATGCAAAAATTCTTCCGAAAACAAGGAGAAAAAGTGGTGCATTTTTCAGGATTTCTTCCAGCAGCTGCATCTAGCCCAAAAATTCCTTTTATTTACTTTGCAATCTGAGGAATCATATTGAAAAGCTGGACGGTATAATCTGACATTGAGGCAAACATCCAGCCGCCAATAAGAGCAAGAACGCCAAGAATGACAAGCATTTTAGGAAGAAAGGTCAAAGTCTGCTCTTGAATTGAAGTAGTTGCCTGAAAAATTGCAACAATCAGACCTATAATCAATGCAGAAATAAGAACTGGAGACGCAAGCATGAAAACATGCATGATTCCTCCCCTCATCAATGAAACAATTGCTCCCAAACTCATTTTTACAGTCTCCTAAATCTATTTTATCACAGAATTGAAAAGCTGCTGTGTAAGAAGCCCCCAACCATCAACAAGCACAAACAGCATGAGCTTAAAGGGCATGGAAATCTGAACTGGAGGCAGCATCATCATACCCATAGACATCAATATGCTGGCAACAACCATATCAATTACGATAAATGGAATATAAAGCAGTATGCCTATTTTAAAAGCAACTGTAAGTTCATGCAAAATATAGGCAGGAATTAAAACATAAGTAGGAACATCTGCAAGAGTTTTAGGACGCTCCAGATGAGACATACTCATGAACATTGAAATATAGGAAGTATCATCAGCCATCTGACCATACATGAAAAGCCTGACAGGGGAAGACGCCTCCTGATATGCCTGTTCAATCGTAATCTGCCCATCTGAAAGAGGTTTGTAAGATTTTTCATAAATCTGGGTAAAAACAGGCCACATTACAAAAATCGTCATAAAAAATGCAATACCCTGCAAAACCATTGTAGGAGGAACCTGCTGAAGCGAAAGAGCCCTTTTTATAAAATCAAGTACAATTGAAAAACGAAGGAAACATGTAAGCAGAATCAAAAGGCTCGGAGCTAAAGTCAAAATCGTCATTAAAAGCAGAAGCCGTATGGAAAAAGCAACTTCCCTGCCAGTTTGCGGTGAAGTAATGTTTATGCTGACATTTGGAACAGAAAGCTCAGATGCATTCAAATCCATTTCCGTTCTGCCATCTACGGAGCCAGCTGGAAAATTACGATTTCGAGCAGATTGCGCAAAAACCTGAGAAAAAATTAAAAAAAATGCAAATGCAAAAATCAGTTTTTTTTTCATATTTGCCGTCCATTTTCATGCAGACGTTCCCGCTGTTTTTTCAGCAATTCAGAAGCCTTGTCAGCAGATTCTGAAAAAATATTTTTGTTTTCAGCGGAATTCGGCATAAACAAAGCAAGAATGTCATTAAAATTTTTGGGACGGTTTGAAGAATTATTTTTGTCTGCATAAAGATTCATAGCATCGATAAGCTCTTTATCCTGAACTTCTCCTATCAAATTTACAGAAGAATCACTTACACCGATTAAATAAGCTTTATCGAGCAGAGTAACAACCTGCACGGTTTTTCCAGGAGCCAGAGAAACTGAAGAAACTTTGCGCAAAAACGGGTCATCAGATTCTGGCTTTTCAAGGCCATTTTTCATAAAACGGATAACAGCGTACATACAGATTACAATAAAAATCAGGACTAAAATCATGCGCAAAAACACAAGGAAAGTTGACATTTTTTTTGTATTTCTGGCTAAACCATCAGAAGGAGGCTGAATAGGAAAAGATTCTTCCGATGACGACGAGTAGGAAGATTCATTCTGGGTTTGCTGGACTGTAATTTCAGTTTCATTTTCTGATGCTGTTTTCTGAGCCTGTGCAAACGTAAAGCAGAAAAGGCAGACAAATAACATGACTGCCATTTTTTTTGAGAACATCAATTTTTACCCCACCCTGCCTAAAACTCCTGAATTTCAGGCTTTTAAGCAAATTTTATTCGTTTATTCGTATGCAGGATTTTATACCACGCATTCCGCATCGTAATAAAATGGTACAAAAACCAGATACTTCAAGACAACAACATCACAAACTTTAATTAAGAGTTGAAACCCGCTCCATAGGAGACAATATTTCAGTAACACGAACACCAAAATTTTCTTCGATAACTACAACTTCGCCTTTTGCAATAGGCTTATGATTTACAAGAATATCTACAGGTTCACCGGCCAGTTTTTCCAGCTCTATAATAGTACCTTCGCCCATTCCCAAAATATCCTTTATCTGTTTTTTTGTACGGCCAAGTTCTACGGTCATTTCCATGAAAACATCCATGATAAGACCGATATTTCCCTGCTGAACTCCAGAAGGGCTGCCAGACAAATTAGGGAATGTTAAAGACTGTACGTTAGGAATATTCATTCCAGACTGAACAGGAGCCCCCATTCCAGCCATACCGCCCATTGCATTATCCATAGGAACATTTCCTCCAAGTAAAGAGCCCATATCAGCAGCAGAAAGAATTCCATTACTGCCAAAACCAGAATTCATCTGTTGTGAAGAAGTTGCAGCTGCATTTCCTTTCAGGGCATTTACAATGCCAGTAGCAGCTTCTGAGCCAAGAACTTCCCACACGTTATAAACCTGACCTTCATTTGTCAAAGGATAAGTCAGCAATACAAATTCATTCTGAGGAATGCGAACCATAACCTTAGGAACATTAACTGCCTGTGCAGGCCCAGTTGCAATTCCTGACAAAGCACCTGTTTTTTCCAAATCGATTATTTCATTACCTGTATTCTTTGCAAGCGCTTCTGAAGCAATCGAAAATGCCATTTCATCCAATTCAACGCTTTCCTGCTGATTTACAAGAGCTGAAAGCCGTTTGGCAAATTCAGGCGCAACAATATACAAATGGTCGCCTGACAGACCACTGGTAAAATCATTAAGAACTGCAACGACTGTTTCCGGCAATTTTGAGAGAAGCTGATCCCTGTCAAGTTTTTCAGCAACGGCAGTTCCGCATGAAAATGAAGAACCTGTCAGTGTGCTTAAATCCGCAGACAGTCTGTCTTTCAGTCCGTTTGCAAAACCTGCAAGCGCAGCTGTATCAATTGAAAGACCACCAGAAGACGAACCACCGCCACCTAATGAATCTACTTTCATTCCTGACAACAAAGCATCAATTTCATCCTGTGATATAGCACCATCGCTCATAAAGTTTCGTCTCCTTCTACTGAAAGCTCTTCAAATTCTTCTGTATCTGTTTCTTCAATTTTTCCAATAACCTGCACTGCCATCTTTTTACCGACGACACCAGGCTGACAGTAAAATTTCTGTTTATTACCTACACTCAACGTAATCGGTTCACCGACACGTATATTAGAAAGACGTACTATATCACCTTTTTGCAGTGAAAGAACGTCACGTATGGGCAGCTGAATAGAACCGATTTCTGCAACAACATCCATATCAACAGTTGCAAGCTTCTCCTTTAAGGTACCCAAATACTGCGTTGTAGAACTTCTTCTGACTGAAGAAAACCAGTACTGAGAAGACAGTTTTGAAATAATCGGTTCAATTGTCAAGTAAGGAATACAAAAATTTATCATTCCTTCTACTTCAGCAAATTTTGTTTCCAAAGTTACAAGCACGGCCATTTCTGAAGGCGGTACAATCTGTGCAAACTGAGGATTTGTTTCTATCTGACCAAGACGGGGACGCAAATCAATTACCTGAGTCCAGGCTTCCCGCATATTTGCAAGAATACGAACAATAATGCCTTCCATTACAGACTGTTCTATATCTGTAAGTTCACGGACTTTATTATTGGTCATACTTGTTACACCTTTTCCACCAAAAAGGCGGTCTATCATTGAAAAAGTAATGGAAGGGTCGATTTCGAGAACAGCATTACCTTTTAACGGATCCATATTGATTACAGCAAGCGTTGTAGGTGATGGAATTGAACGGGTAAACTCTTCATAAGTCAGCTGATCAACCGATGCTACATGAACCTGAACTAAAGTTCGAAGCTGAGCTGAAAGACTTGTTGTTGTGAGACGCGCAAAAGTTTCATGCATTACAGAAACAGTTCTTATCTGTTCCTTTGAAAATTTGTCAGGACGTTTAAAATCATAGAGCTTTATCTTGCGAGTATCACTGACCGGTTTAAAATTATCAGAATCTCCAGTACTGATGGCGGTCAAAAGCTGGTCAATATCATCCTGTGACAGAACTTCGTTCATGTTCTTTTCCTAGTTGAATTACTGTTCAACAACATCAAGCTGCGTAAATCGAACATCTCTTATTTTTGTAGATGTAAGAATATTTTCATTTATAGCACGAATTATTTCACTGCGAAGATTTTCTTCATTTTCAGGTTTTAATTCAGCTACAGTTTTCTGTGTAAAATATCGGCGCAAAAAATCTATAAGTTCAATATTTCGAGACGTAATTTCTGTTGAAACAGCCTTATCACCTACTTTATAACCAAAAGCTACATTTATAGTTGCTACAGCAGGTACATCATCACTGGTTTTTATCCTGATTGAACCGAGGGATGAATACCAGTCGTATATTTCCCGCTGACCGCTATATGCTTCACTGACAGGAAAAGTAGAAACAGGGGATGTATTTGCTCCCATAATTTTCATTGTAATAACAACAACGGTAACTATAAGGATTATTGCTGCAATAACTATTGCAACCCATTTCAACAAAGCAGGCAAAAGTGCTCCAAAACCACCTTTTTTCGAAGAAGCTGAAACAGCACCGCCGTCTACATCATCACCAAGAAGATCATCATTATCAGCCATTACATTCCTCCAAATACATAAAGTCAGGGCATAACCACCTGAACGACCACCGATTCCAAAAGCAGCCGTTTTTTTCAAGGAATAAAATTCCCATTAAACTGGCAGAACAGCTTAAACTGTCCAAAAACCAATCGTTCTATAGAAAACCGCTGCAAATTGCAGTATTTTTCAACGGTTTATTTTCTTTTTACTTTTTCCTTTTATAGTAACATTAAAAATGACCTTCGTCTAGAATAATAATATCTACGCGCCTGTTATAGGCTCTGCTTTCAGGACTGTCATTAGAAAACTTTGGGCGAGTATCTGCATAACCAGCTATTGAAAAACGATCTTCCTGAACGCCAAAATCTGCCAGATAATGCAAAACATTTGCTGCACGGGCAGTTGAAAGCTCCCAGTTACTAGGAAACAGCTCTGTATTTTTTACAGGAGTATTGTCGGTATGGCCTTCAATGCGGAAGTATTTTGTTTTCAATTCAGGATCTGCAAAAAACGAAGAAAGCCTGAGCAGAATTTCCCTGGTTTCATCAATGTTAAGCTGTGCACTGCCCTCTTCAAAAAAAGAATCCGATGCAAGTGTTATGACAAGTCCGCGTTCATCGCTTGTAACCGTTATTTTATTTGACTTTATTTCAGGTGCAAACAAACTTACAGCTTTTTTCTTGGCAAGACCAAGAGATTTTCCCCTTTCAAGCGATGGAAGTGAATTTATTGCATTACCTAAATCTGATAGACGACCTGCAGAAAGTGAAATACCGCCGGTTGTACTTGAAGCAACTTCGAGAGATGCTGCCATCTGCGCAAGGGATGTTGTGTCAACTTCTGACGGGTTGTAAAGCATTACGAAGAAGCAGAGCATAAGGGTAATCATATCACCATAGGTTCCCTGCCACGCTGTTGACGGTTTTTCAGGCTCTTTTGCTTTTCCCATTTCCTAATCCTTCATTACTTCAGATTCAATTGATTTTCTTACAGTAGGCTCAAGATAAGTAAGCAGTTTCTGTGTCATGATTCTAGGGTTTTCACCACCCTGAATGGCAGTAACTCCCTCAACAATCATTTCAAGAGTTTTCATTTCCATGGCATTCTGGGTAAGAAGCTTCTGAGAAAATGGCGTAATAAGCCAGTTTGCAAGCATAGATCCGTACAATGTTGTAATCAAGGCAACAGCCATGTTAGGACCAAGAGAAGATTTATCCTCAAGGTTATTCAACATACCGATAAGACCTACTACGGTACCCATCATACCAAAACCAGGAGCAAAACCTGCCCACTGGTTGATAATATTTATCCAGGCCATATGACGCCCTTCTATCTGGTTCATTTCATTTTCAAGAATTGAGCGGATGACATTTCCGTCAGTACCGTCAACAACCAGGCGAAGCCCCATCCTCATAAACGGAGAATCAAGATCATCAAGGCCGTCTTCAAGGGCAAGAATACCCTCCCTGCGGGCTTTTTCTGAAAGTGCAACAAGATTCTGAACAATCTGCTTTTCTCCAAAGTCAGGAACTTTAAAGGCTTTTCCCATTACCTTGAAAAGACCAAGCGTTTTTGAAAGCGGAAAGCCGATATACAAAGCAAAGTAAGATCCTCCAACTGTCATGAAAACAGACGGAATATCAATAATACCACCCATAGTACCGCCAGATGTAATAACAGACATGACAATCATGGCTGCACCGCCAACAATACCAATTAACGTTGCTATATCCATTTCTACTCCTCTTGTGCATTCATACCGATTTTTCTGCGGTATTCAATAATTTTTTCAATAACATCTTCCGGCGACTCTCTGAGTACTATGCGTTTACCGGAAAGCATAACAAGCGTCAAATCGGGAGCAGTTTCCATGGTTTCTATCATGTGCGGATTCAGATAATAAGTTTTCCCATCCAATCGCGTAACTTTAATCATGGTAATATTTTCTACTCTTAAATCAATACCGTCAAGTACAGGCTTCCTGAAAAATCATTTCAAAAAGCTTTCCTTAAGGATTCTTTACTCGATGTTCCACTCCCCTATATTTGTCGGAATTTTATAACATTCAGTTTAGCCAAAGTAAATGAATTCTGAGAGAAATATGTTCTGCTGGCAAAAAATGTTTTTTCAAGGCATGCTTAAGAATAACATTCCGTTATAACGCCTAAAAAATATTGTTTTTTTTAAAAAGGTTCTATATCGTATGCAATTAGGGGATTTGCAGACAGCTTTATATTTTTTTAAGAAAGTGCTGCAGAACTTTTTTTGTACGAGGTTTTGATGAATCCGCATATTTTTGTTATAGAAGATGTGCCTGAAATGGCAGAACTTGTTTCAATGTACCTGAAGAAAAATCAGATGGATGTTACAGTCTGCACAACAGCAGAAGAGGCACTGGAAAAACTTTCGTCTGCAGTACCCGACCTGGTTCTGCTGGACTTAAATTTGCCGGGAATGAGCGGTTTTGAATTTCTGAAAAAATTCAGGAAAACTGAAAATGCAACAATTCCCGTAATAATAGTTTCTGCTCGGGATGCTGATGAAGATATAATCAAAGGTCTTGGAATTGGTGCAGACGAATTTGTTACAAAGCCGTTTTCGCCAAGAGTTCTTGTTGCCAGAATTGAAGCAAACCTGCGCAGGAAAGCAGAAACAGTTGCAGCTGCTGAAAAAACAATCAAATTTGGCGAATACACGCTGCTTTTAAATAGCTGTGTGCTGAAAAAGGGTGCCGTAAAAATTCCTCTTTCTGTAAAAGAATATGAAGTTCTTGAATACATTGTTCAAAACAGCGGAAAAACCTTGACTCCTGAAAAAATTTATGCAGATGTATGGAAAAATAAATTTGGCGATTTGACAGCTGTTGCAGTTTACATCCAGCGGTTACGTAAAAAAATTGAAAAAGATCCTGCAAATCCTGAATATTTAAAGACAATTTTTGGTCAGGGGTATTTTTTTGAAGAAAAACTGATAAATCAGTAACTGCCAGTGCCTGAAAATCTTGTGCTTCTTCGGACAAAGGATTGTAAGCGCGCCGCAGGCGTTCTGGAGTGAGCGGAAAGCGAACGCAAGAATGGAGTGCCTGACACGGAACGCTGAAAAGCCTGGTGGGGCTGTCCACTAAATATTGTCAT
>JAEDIW010000027.1 GCA_016296655.1 Treponema sp.
CTTCACGGTATTGAAGATGCAAAAATTCACTGTGCCAGAAAACATTTTGCAGCATTGAGTTCTGATAATATCAAATATGATGTAGTTGCCAATTATAAGAGCTTGATGGAAATTGTGATGAAATAGAAATTTTACTTGTGGGAGGCTGAAAAATCTTTGTGTCTGCGAAAAACCTGGCCCGCCATGGAGCTGCGCGAAGCGTCCGCCACAGGCGGATGAGCGGCAAGCGAACAGCGTAACGGCGGTTGCTTTATGCCTGTGCCACAAAATACTTCCTAAAACCCCTGAAATTCCATAAAATCTCGAAAAAAATCCTGAAAAGCCGTTACTTTTTTGGGGTAAAGCCCTATAATTTGCAAATCTTGAAATTTTGGAGAGCTTATGTTTGAAAAACTCTGGATGATTTTAGCTGGCAGACCTACACTGATTTCTCCTGACGATGTGTGGGCACTGCTTTTTGTAATGTGCGCAAGCATTTTTGCAGCAATTTTTCTTGAACAGAAATTCAGACTTGCGTCAAAGATTACAGGTGCCATCATTGCCCTGCTGATTGCGCTGGTTCTGTCAAATGCCGGAATAATTCCTTCCAGTTGTGCACTTTATGATGATGTTGTCTGGGGCATTATTGTACCGATTGCCATACCGATGCTGCTTCTGCGCTGCAACCTGAAAAAAATCTGGTCGCAAACTGGGCATCTTCTGGTAATTTTTTTGATTGGTGCGCTTGGAACTACCATTGGTGCATTCATTGCATACTTCCTTTTGAAAAATTCGTTTGAAAATGTAAAGGATCTGGCAAAGGTTGCAGCCATGATGACAGCTTCATACATTGGCGGCGGCGTAAACTTTGTAGCAATGGCTTCACAATATGCTCCAGGCAGTGACATTACGGCTGCGACGAGTGTTGCCGACAATCTGCTTATGGCAGCATACTTTTTTGCCCTGGTTCTTTTTGCATCGTCAAAATTTCTGCGCTCAAAATTAAGCCATCCGTACATAGATGCCGTTGAATCTTCTGCAACTCCTGAAAGCAAAATAACTCAGGCGGCAAGTTTTTGGTCTCGCAAGGAAATTTCCCTCAAGGACATTGCCATAAACGTTGCATTTTCCGTAACCGTTGTTTTTATTTCAAGATTTACCGCTTCACTTTTTTCAAATTTTGAAATTACAAATCTATTTATGAATTTTATAGTCCGATTTTTGGGCAGTCAGTATGTTTGGATTACGACTTTTTCGGTTCTTGCGGCAACATTTGCCAGCAGTCAGGTTGAACAGCTCAACGGTTCTCAGGAAGTCGGCAGTTATTTGATTTACATGTTCCTGTTTGTAATCGGTGTGCCGGCTAACATTTTTACGGTTTTTGCAAAAAGCCCTGCCCTGCTCCTTGTAACCTCGATCATGGTTTTCACAAACATGATTTTCTGCCTTGCAGGTGCAAAACTTTTTAAATTCAATCTGGAAGATTCCCTTATTGCATCGAATGCCTGCATTGGAGGTCCAACAACTGCAGCCGGCATGGCAATTTCACAGGGCTGGGCAGAACTTGCAGGGCCTGCAATGCTTGTAGGAACACTGGGTTATGTTCTGGGAAATTACATGGGAACAATCACGGCAATAGCTTTAGGCCTGTAGCCTGAACAGCCGCCACAAGAGTTTTTACCTAGCGAATCAACGGCTCCCGCTCAACAAGCCAGTCTTTATAATTCAAAAAGAAATGGTCACCGCGGCGGCCATCAATGCCCATTGCAAGTTCCAGGCCGTTTTCGCTTTCAACATTTTTAAAGTTTGAAACAGAATACCAGAAAACACATTCCACATCGTTGTCATCGTTATCAACATATTCAGACGGCAGTTCATACATAAAAAAATAGTTACAGTCTTCTGTTTCCATCAGATTTTCTTCCGTTACTGGAAGTTTTATTCCATAGTAATATTTTGCAACGTTTTTTGCAGCCGTAACAAATTCCTGTCTGGTCATAATACCCCCATAATAGTTTGCATCGCAAACTTTTGACAAGATAAAAGCCGCGCCATTTTAGCGGATTTTATCTTTATACTCCAATAAAAAGTCAGATGTTCACTCAATTCAGCTCAAGCTTTACAGTCGGCAAGTCTTCCTTACTTTCATGCCCGTGATGGTCACTGCCTTCATGATGATGGTCATGCGTACATTTTGCTTCAAAGTTTCCTTTCAGCGAGCCTTCTGCAAAACTTTGGGCCGCCTCATCCGCACTTCCCGTAATGCCTGGAATTTCTTTCAAATTGCCGTTTTTCAGGGCATCAATCGCACCCTGTCCGCGATTTCCAAGAATCAGCGTTTCAACGCCAAGATTTTTCAAATATCCGACCAAATCATGATGTCCAAAACCACCATTTCCAATAACTTCACTGCTTACAATTTTTCCGTCTAGAACTTCGTAAACTTTAAAATTCTGAGTTTTTCCAAAATGCTGAAAAACATTGCCCGTTTCCTTGTCATAAGTTACTGCAATTTTCATTTTTACCCCCATTTATTCAGTTTTTTTATTTTTATTTTACTCATGACGCAAAGCATTTGCAAGAACGCACTTCCATGGCTTGCTAACGCGCGGTTTCGCTTCGCTCAACTGCGGCAAAGCCGCACCATTCCAGCGCTTGGGCGGTTTGTTCTGCAACTCGTATCCTTGCATCCACTAAAATTTCCACTTCGTAAACACACTTTGTCGCTTTTCTATTTTTGCAAATTCCGTTAGAATCACGGAATTATGGTAGAAGTTAAGAATATTGAAGTTTATGGACTGACAAGAGCAGTCAACGCAATAAGCAACTCGTTTAACGTCGGAGAAATAAACACATTAAAAGAACCGTCCGACAACATCAAAAAAATCGCAGAAAAGCTGGGCAGCAACATGGCAGCACATCAGTCCCATGACGCCTGGCTAAAAGGTATTCTGGTTTCTTTTGACATGAAAGGCAACGGTGTTTTTATGCCGGAATTCCAGAGGTATCACTTTGCTGAACTTATCATGAGTCAGTCCACAATGCACAGCATGGAAAAATTCATGAATTCAGACTACGATCCTTTTACAAAATATGTTTCTCAGGCAACCAGAGAAGAAACCATCAAAAATTACAAAAACTGGGTTGCAAAAAAGGCTGAAGGCAACAAAGACGAAATTTACAAGGCTTTTGAAATTCTCGTCCACAATCTGCCACGTGGCTTTGAACTTTGGGTAACAGTTTCCGCAAATTATCTGGCTTTAAAAACCATTGTCATCCAGCGTTTTCATCACAAAAACAGGGAAGACTGGCAGAATTTTGTAAAAGCCTGCTATTCCATGCCAGAATTCAGAAAACTCTGCGGTTTTGACAGCCCCGAATGGAATCTTGAAAACTGGTAATCTTTCAAGAAAAACATCATTTCATAAACTAAAAAAAACAGCTTAAAAATGCATACACTTTTACCTGCATGCATTTTTAAGAAAGTGCTGATTAACAATTGAAGTGATTACTCAGCACTTCCCGACAAATTGGGGCTGTCTAATCAGTTCTGTCAAAGCTGTTTTTACGGGCTTTCCAGTCAAAAGATTTTTCCTGCAGCATTTCAGCATCTTCCCTGCCCTGAAAATTCTTCCATTCAGAATATTTTGGACTTTGAGTCTGATGCCAGCCCTTATTTTTTTCGCGCAAATCTTCTTCACCGTTTGCCATAAAGTTCTTTTCCTTATATGCGATACTTTAACTTTTTGCCTGTTCCTTCGTAAAGCTGCTTGCGCAAAGCCAGAACCTGCTCATCTTTTATGTAATCGTCAAAACTCATCATCCGGTCAATTATGCCGTTCGGTGTAATTTCAACAATGCGGTTTGCTATAGACTGAATAAATTCATGGTCGTGGCTGTCAAACAAAATAACACCGCCAAAGTCAACAAGAGCCTCATTCAAAGACTGAATTGCTTCAAGGTCAAGATGGTTTGTAGGGTCATCTAAAGTAAGGACATTTGCTCCGCTGAGCATCAGTTTTGAAAGCATACAGCGAACCTTTTCACCACCCGAAAGAACCTTTACTTTTTTCAAAGATTCATCACCGCTGAAAAGCATTCTTCCAAGGAAGCCGCGTACATAAGCATCATCCTGCTCCTTTGAATACTGCTTGAGCCAGTCCGTAATATTGTAATCATTTGCAAAATATGAACTGTTGTCACGAGGCAGATAAGTATGACTTGTAGTCTGTCCCCAGAAAAATTCACCGCTGTCAGGCTTTTTAACTTCATTGATGATGTCAAAAAGTGCAGAAATTGAATTATGCTCAATTCCAACAAATGCAATTTTATCTGTACGGTGAACAGTCAGGCTGAAATCTTTCAAAAGCTGAACGCCTTCTTCATCTTTCAGGTTCAGGTTTCTGATTTCAAGGACATTATTTCCTATTTCGCGGTCAGCCTTAAAGTTTACATAAGGAAATTTACGGGTTGAAACAGGCAAATCTTCAACAGACTGTGCAAGTTTGTCATAAATTTTCTTGCGGCTTGTTGCCTGCTTGGACTTTGCAGCGTTTGAACTGAACCGAAGGATGAATTCCTTCAAATCTTTCATTTTATCTTCAGCCTTTTTCTGAGCTTCCCTAGCCTGACGCTGCAAAACCTGAGTCATCTGATACCAGAAATCATAGTTTCCGGCAAACTGAGTAATCTTGCCGTAATCAATATCGCAGATATATGTACAAACCGTATTCAAAAAGTGACGGTCATGGGAAACAACAATTACCGTATTTTCAAATTCCAGCAGGAAGTTTTCAAGCCAAGTAATTGATTCAATATCAAGACCGTTTGTAGGTTCGTCCAAAAGCAGAATGTCAGGATTACCAAAAATTGACTGTGCAAGCAGGACACGAACTTTCTGAGTTTCGTCAAGTTCGCTCATCATTTTATTATGGAATTCTTCTTCAAGGCCAAGGCCAGAAAGCATCTGCTCAATCTGATTTTCTGCCTCATAACCGCCAAGTTCACCAAATTCCCCCTGCATTTCAGCAGCCTTCATGCCGTCTTCATCGCTGAAATCCGGCTTCTGGTAAATTTCATCAATGGCTTTTTCCAGTTCATACAGCTTTGGGAAACCCATTTTTACGGTATCTTTTACAGAATATTCATCATAGGCAAAGTGATCCTGCTTCAGTACAGCCATTCGCTCGCCAGTTGAAATCGTAATGGAACCAGAATCATGCTCCAGCTCGCCGGAAAGAACTTTCAGAAACGTTGATTTTCCGGCACCGTTTGCACCCGTAATGCCATAGCAGTTGCCGGGAGTAAATTTCAAGTTTACATCCTTGAACAACGGTTTTTCACTGAATTTTACGCTAACATCAGAAACTGTTATCATTTTTTACCCCTTATTTGCCCCTGCCCAAAAAAGAAAGAAGCCTTGAAAATATATTTTTGCGGGAATCCAGTCCCTTTGCACGGCTTTTCGAACTGAGATTTTTATATTCAGTTCCAGACTGTCCGTATTTTTTGTTTCGTCCGTTGAAATCCCTGTTATATCTGCGGCTATGGTTCCTGTCAGAAAAACCAGAATTCTTCTTTCGCTCTGCAAATTTTCTTTCTGTATATGAAGAAGGATTTTTCAGAGATTCGCCGGCATACTTCTGCTTATAAAGTTTCATGCGCTCATCAAACGAAAGATTTTCAAGCTGCTTAAGTTCTTCTGCAGAAGTTTCAATTTTTCTTGAACGGCCTGCATACCTGCCTTTGTCATGGCGGGCAAATTTTTCAGAACGGAAAGAATGATTCTCACCTCGGTCAAACCGCCGGCTTCGATATTCTGAATTTCTTCTGCCGTAATCTTTTCCTGAATTATTTTCAGAATAATCATCACACCAGTTTTCAGTTCTGATATAAATGCCTTCACTTTTGTCATCTGCAAACATTGACTCATCTGCAACAGACGAAGGAATGGACATTTCTATATATCGCTCAATAGCCGGAAGATTGTAAACATCCTGCTCACTGCAAAAAGTGTAGGCCTTGCCAGACTTACCAGCCCTTGCAGTACGCCCGATTCTGTGAACATAGTTTTCAGGCTCATTTGGCAAATCATAGTTTACAACCATAGCAAGATTGTCTACGTCAATTCCACGTGCAGCAACATCAGTTGCAACAAGAACTGGAACTTTTCCTGCCTTGAAATTTTCAAGAACTTTCAGGCGCTTTGACTGAGGCATATCGCCAATTAAAAAATCACTTTCTATTTCATTTATTTTCAGGCGCTTGCCAAGAACTTCACATCCGCGTTTTGTATTGCAGAAAATAATGCAGCTTGAAGGCTTTTCTTTTTGCATTATTCCTACAAGGAGTTTCAGTTTTTCATCGCTTGAAACATGAAGAAGTTCCTGATCAATTTCACTTACAGTAATATTTTCTGCTTCAATAGTAATTTCGGCAGCATCCCGTGTATATTCCCATGCAAGATTTTTTACATAAGAATTCAGAGTTGCACTAAAAAGCATTGTCTGCCGTTTTTCTGCTTCCGGCAAATGTTTAAGAAGCTTGCGTAAATCCGGGTAGAACCCCATGTCAAACATTCTGTCTGCTTCATCAACAACCAGGAACCCTACTTTCTCCAATGACATCTGACCACCTTCAACAAGGTCAATCACACGTCCCGGAGTGCCTATCAAGATGTCAACATCTTTTTTAAGGGCTGAAACCTGCTTTTCGTAGCCTACACCACCGTAGAAGCTGAAAACTTTCAATGATGTCGAACTCAAAAGAGTCTTTGCTTCTTCCTCAACCTGAACAGCAAGTTCACGCGTAGGAACCAATACCAACAGTTTCTTTCCTGCATTTTCTACCTGTGCAAGCAGTTCCTGAGAAACTGAAATCAAATACGCTGCAGTTTTCCCTGTGCCGGTCTGGGACTGAACATACAAGTCGGCACCGTCTAAAGAAGTCTTTAAAACCTGTTCCTGAACAGGAGTGCATGAAACATAACCTGCAGCAGTTATGCCTTTCTGTAAATCCTCATGCAAGGAAAATTCTAAGAAATCCATATAGCTGACAAGTATATACTTTATGTCAGTTTATGTATATAGTATAAAACTATGAATAACAACGAATTATATCAATCAGAACTTTTTTCAAACAGACTTTCCAAAAAATACCGTCTGCTGAGAAAATGGGCAAGAAAAGAGCGTGTCACCTGTTTCAGACTTTACGACAGGGATATTCCAGAAATTCCCCTTGCCTGCGATTTATACGAATTCCTGCCTCCTGAAATAACAACCCCTGCAGAAGCAGCCTTATTTATGAACAGGCAGAGACAATCAGAATCTGCAAATGACCAGGCAGCAATTCAGGAAGCCCAAAGCCGCCGCTACCTTACAATCTTCCTGTACGAACGCCCTTACGAAAAACCTGAAGAAGAAGAAAAATCATGGCTTATGTCAATGGCAGATGCAGCTGCAAATGTCCTGCACATTGAAAAATCACATATAATCATAAAGGCTCGCTGCCATGCAAAAGGCGGAAGCCAATACGGAAAAAGCGAAGAAAACGGCATCAAAACTTATTTTGCACCTGCAAAAACCATAAAAGGCATTGTTCAGGAACAGGGTCAGCTTTTTTATGTAAATTTGACAGATTATCTTGACTCAGGCCTGTTTTTTGATCACAGGCAGCTCCGGTCAACTGTCAGGGACAGTGCAGGCGGCAAATCAGTTTTAAATCTATTCTGTTATACAGCATCTTTTTCAGTTTATGCTGCAGAAGGAAAGGCAAAACGCATAGAATCTGTAGATCTTTCAAACACCTATCTGACCTGGGCAAAAGAAAACCTAAGCCTCAACGGATTCGATATTTCAAATGAATCAAAATATATTTTTACTCGTGCTGACGTTACAGGCTTTTTAAATCAAAAAAATGCTGAAGTTCCATGCAAAACCCTGTCAGGAAAACCAGACGGCACAAACAGATTTGACATAATAATTCTGGATCCGCCGACTTTCAGCAATTCAAAAAAAACTCGCACGGCTATGGACATAAACCGGGACTGGAGCAATCTTGTAAATAAATGCCTGTCTCTGCTGAACCCCAAAGGGATTCTTTATTTTTCAACAAACAGCAGACGATTGAATTTCGACTCAAATCTTGTAACTCAAAAATTCCCAGATGGAAGTACAATTTCAATTCAGGACATTACAGAACAGACAATTCCTGAAGACTACAGGAATACAAAAATCCATCGCTGCTGGAAACTTACCAGAAACTAAAAAAAGCTGCCATAATAAAGTTCATACTGTCATTCTAAATTCATTTTCAGGATGACAGAACTTATCAGGCAGCCTCAATTGGACGGGAAGTACTGAGTAATCGCTCTAAGTGTTAATCAGACTTCCTTAAATATCCTTTACAATATTTTCAAAGAACGACTGAAGGTTATCCTTTACAAGGCCGTCCATAATAAATGCTGGAATCGTATATTTTATCCAACCTAAATCAACAGTTTTATAATACTGATTTCCCTTCTTTGTATAGTTTTTTGTCCATGACAAACCTGTAAGAGAACCTGTTGCCTCAACTTTTACAGAATTTTCACTTTCAATGAAAACTTTGTAATTCAGGCTGCCAACGGAAAAACAGTAAACTCCATTATCTTCTTTTGTATAAGAAAGTCCAGTATCAGCCTGTCTTGAAGCCTCTTCAAAAGCTTTCTTTTCTTCAGAAACATTTACCGCAGCTTCAGCAGACTGTTGTGCCTCAGAAATCAACTTATTTGCATTTTCTGTTATATTATCACCGAACTGAGTTCCAATGGCTTTTGCATGTTCTGCAGCTTCCTGTGCCTGCTTAGCATATTTTTCAGCTTCTTCAGCAGTTCCGGCAGTTGCAGCATTTTCTGCAGCAGCTGCTGCTTCTTTTGCATAATTTTCGAGCATAGCTTCGGCAACGGCAATTTCAATTTTTGAAACATACTCCCCAACAGGTTCGCCCTTGATTTGAGCAATCTCATAAGCAAGTTCATTGGCTTTTGCAGCTGTTTCATCTGCCTGATTTTCCAGAGCAGCAGCATCTTCTGCACTTCCAGCACTTGAAGAGTTTTCAATAAATTTAATCAAATCTTCTATATATTGCTCTAACTGTTCTTCTTTCTGCAACAAGTCAAAAGAACTTTCTGCGTTTTCTGCGGATTTTTCAGCTTCCTGCGCAGCTTCTTTTGCTACATCTGTTCCTGCAAGTTCTGCATATTCACCAGCTTTTTCAGCGGCTTCAGAAGCTTCTTTCAAAAACTGTTCAGCCTTTTCAGCAGAATCAGCATTTGCCGCATTTTCTGCAGCTGATTTTGCAAGTTCTGCATATAATTCTGCCATTTTTTCAGCAGCTGCGACTTTTGCAACAAGTACTGCATCATTTGCTTCCTGTGCAGCATTTTTTGCAGACTCAGTTCCAGCCTGCTCTGCATACTGTTCAGCTTTATCTGCATAAATCTTTGCAAGCTCTGCATATTTTTCAGATTCATCAGCAGTTTCTGCATTTACAGCATTGTCAGCAGCAGTCTTTGCAAGTTCTGCATAAGACTTTGCATAGGATTCTGCATCTTCAACAGTACATTCTTCTGGAGATTTTTCTGCCTGCGAGCCATTGACAACAGGAACTTCAATCTCTAAATCAGTTTGAGATTCATCAGATTTATTTGAAGAAACATCCAAAGAGCCTGCAGTCTGAGTACTGTCTCCAATTGAAGAACTTCCAGATTCAGAATTTTCTGAAACAACTGAATTAGTAGCTACACTCTGGGACATACTGCCACTAGAACCACCGCTACTTCCACCACCAAAACTACACGCACACAATAAAAATGTCAAAAAAACTATTAATAATACTGTACACCTTTTTAACATACTTTACTTGTATGTTTTTATCTCAAAAATGTCAAGATATTTTCTCCAAAAACTCCACAACTTATCTTTTTTTTTCCAAATTCTCCAATCTAATTTGCAAAAACTTTCAGCAAAATCAAGGCAAGACACAGAAAACACAGACTTCTGCTAAAACATCCAAAACTCCAGCCAAAGCCTGACAGACAAAAAAAAAGACTGCCTGAAATATCAGACAGTCTTTCACAAGAGCAAAAGCTAAACTAGTTTGAACTCTTGATACCGTAACGTTTGTTAAAGCGGTCAATACGTCCGGCTGTATCAACAAGTTTCTGCTTGCCAGTATAGAAAGGATGGCAGGCAGAACAAATTTCAACATGAATATCTTTTGATGTTGATCTTGTTTCAATTACGTTTCCACAAACGCATGTAATCTTTGTAAGATTGTAATCAGGATGGATTCCCTTTTTCATAAAAACCTCCAATATATCTACAGGTTTTGCCCTGCAATGCGGAAACAAAGTTTCAAATCATCGCCACAAAACCAGCAAATTCAAAACAACAGAAATCTCGGTAAATAATGTTCTGTTACTATACAAAAATTATAAAATAAATTCAAGTATAAAAAAGCTCGGCTCTTTCAAATTGAACTACATTGCAGCAGAACCAGTGTTCATAGAAGCAAGGAACGCTTCGTTGTCCTTAGTTTTTTTCATGCGGTCAAGCAGAAGTTCCATAATTTCTGCATCTTCCATTGGATTGAGAACTTTCCGCAGAACCCAAAGTTTCTGAAGCTCATTTTCCGTAAGAAGAAGCTCTTCCTTGCGAGTTCCAGATTTTTTGATATTGATTGCAGGGAACAGACGGCGTTCTGCAAGCTTTCGGTCAAGGTCAATTTCACTGTTGCCAGTTCCCTTGAATTCTTCAAAAATAACTTCATCCATGCGGCTGCCAGTTTCAATAAGAGCTGTTGAAATAATAGTAAGACTACCGCCTTCTTCAACATTTCGTGCAGCACCAAAGAATCTTTTTGGCTTGTGCAGGGCATTGGAATCAACACCACCAGAAAGAACTTTACCAGAAGTAGGAACAGTCTGGTTATATGCACGTGCAAGACGTGTAATCGAATCAAGGAAAATAACAACATCGCGCTTGTGTTCTACAAGACGTTTTGCCTTTTCAAGAACCATTTCAGCAACCTGAACATGGCGTGTAGCCTGCTCATCAAAAGTTGAAGAAATAACTTCCGCCTTGATGGAACGCTCCATTTCCGTAACTTCTTCCGGACGTTCATCAATAAGAAGAACAATCAGGTAAACTTCAGGATGATTGGTTGTAATTGCGTTGGCAATTTTCTGCATCAAAATCGTTTTACCAGCTTTTGGAGGAGCAACAATCAAAAGACGCTGTCCTTTTCCAATCGGACTAAACAAATCAACAATGCGAGTTGAACGCTCTGTTGAAATGGTTTCAAGTCGAAGTTTTTCATCTGGATAAAGTGGTGTCAGATTTTCAAATGGAATGCGTGTCTGAGCAACGCGCGGCTCGTCAAAGTTAACAGATTCAATACGAAGAAGGGCAAAAAAGCGTTCACCTTCTTTAGGAGAACGTGTCTGTCCATAGACAGTATCACCAGTTTTCAAATTAAACAGACGAATCTGACTTGGTGAAATATAAATGTCGTCAGGGCCCGGCAGATAACTGTTCTGAGGTGAACGCAAAAAGCCGTAACCGTCAGGAAGGATTTCCAAAGCACCAGAAGCAAAAATAATTCCGCCATGTTCCGTATGTGCCTTCAAAATTACAAAAATAAGCTCCTGTTTTTTCATTGGAGCAAGATCATCACTTGAAAATCCATACTGATTGGCAAGCTCACGGAGTTCATGCATACCCATTTTGGTAAGGTCATTTATCAAAAGTCTCGGTTTTGATTCATACTCTTCGGGATTTTCAATAATCTGGGCAGCCCTTACTGCTTCATCACGAGCAGCTGCCGCTGCAGACGAATTTCTATGGTAGCCATTGCGCTGGAATTTTCTTCCGCCTGAAAAAACAGGCATTGAACCGCCCCATCTGTTTTTTTCGCGTACAGGAACTTCCTGCACAGTTTCAGAAGGCGATTCCGATACAGTTTCAATATTTTCCGCAGATTCTGCTACAGGACTTTCAGAGGTTTCTGGAGCTTCTGCATTTTCCGGATTTTCTGTCTTGTCGGTCTTAGCCTTTACGATGCGCCTTTTTCTAGGGCGCACAATCACCTTTGCAACAGGTGCCTCATCTTTTTTTTCAGGATTTTCAGACTGCGTTTCTGGTTCGGAAGGGGAAGTTACTTCACTTGAAGAATTGATTTCATCTAACTCAAGCTGTGGCTGGCCATTTTCATTTGTCAGCTGCTGGTCTTCCGATGCATCGGTAGAGCGATGTCTCTGGAATGGTCCCATTTAAAAATACTCCTAATGATTATAAGAATTTATAAAAAGCAAATCAAAAAAAATCAAATTATAAAATGTTCTGGAAATTTATTTGTCAATTAAGAATAAAAAACTGTATTTACCTTGCATTATACGTTTATTGCATCATTTTGTCAATTATAACGCTGCACACTTCCAGATTAAAAAAAAATGTTTCCTTTACTGTACAAAATCAGATTTCAAAACAAGAGCCTGCTTGTACTCCCTGGAAGCAACACTGAATAAATCTACAGACGGAATTTCATCAAGCATGGTTACCTGTCCGTCAAAATCAACATTTTCAGCAATTCTTAACCTGGCAGTAGAAACATCACCACTAACTTTGCTTCCAGCACACATTTCTATACGCTCAGAAGCCTCTATATCACCGATTACAGTTCCAAAAATTACAATGGACTGAACCGAAATCTTTCCTACTTTGCAGACAGCAGTGCGTGCAATTTCAAGAGAGCCATTCGACTTTATATTTCCACTGAATTTTCCTGTAATTACAAGATCATCACTATATTCAAGGTCACCGTCGAATTCGGTTTCAGGGCCAAAAACTGTAAGATTTCTTTTTTTAGGTTCCATAATTTATTTTCCTTTTTAATTTTTCCTTCTGTAAAAAACAATTTCAATAAAATTTGCAAGTGCCTCAGAAATTTCAGGAATTACCCGTTATTTTTCTGAAAACACATCTAACTATACCGGATAAAATCAATACAAATGCAGCTGCTGCAAAAAACTGTCCCAGAACATCACCAGTTCTGCAGTAAACGGTTTGCTCCGCATCATTCGGAATGACAGGAATTTCACCAGTTACATAAGTTTTTGCAAAAGGCTGTGCCATTGCAGTTATAATACCATTCGGATCAATGATGCAGGTCTGTCCAGAAGCTGTACTTCTTACAGCAGGAATTCTGTTTTCAACGCATCGGAAACGAGCCATTGCCAGATGCTGATTCTGACAGGCAAGACTTTTTGACCATGCATCGTTTGATAAATTTACAAAAGCCCTTGCACCAGCCCTGAACATTTTAAATCCAGTATCTCCAAAAGTATCTTCAAAACAGACAGGTGTTGAAAAAGCCAGTCCTGCCTGCCTGAAAACAACATATTCATTTCCCTGCGACCACAGATGCGTATCACCGTTCAGCAAAGCTTCATAAAGGGACGGAAACTGCTTGGACCATGGGAAACTTTCCGTAAACGGAACCAGATGAATCTTCCTGTAAATTTCCGGCTCAGGCGGAAGCGTATTTTTCTTTGGCGAAAAAACAAGAACCCCATTGTAATCTGCTGGATCAGGGGAATAAAAATCATCTTGCTGATCATTTCCTATAACAAAAACAGCCTGCTGACTTTCTACAAAATCCAAAAATCTTTTTATAAGATTAAAACGGTTTCTGTCACGGCGCAAGTGGTAATGTTTTAAAATCGGAGGAATTACAGAAGTTTCAGGCCATACAACAAGAGCTGTATCAGGCTGTTCCTTCAATGCCTGATTTGAAAGGGCAATAAGAGTGTCAACATCCTTTGCATAGGCTTCAACATCATTGCTCAACCAGGGGTCAGTATTATGCTGAATGGCGGCAACCTTTACCTTAGGAAAAGCAGAATAATCTTTTACAGAAGCAAATCCATAGACGACTATAGCAACCAGAACAACAAACCATACAAAAGCAGGGATGAAGTTTTCCCTTAAAACCTGAACAAAGGCCTGAGCTGACTTTTCACTTTTCTTAAAAAAGCATACAAGTACATTTGAAAGCCATGCCGAAGAAAAAAGCACGACAGCAGACAGCAGCCATACCCCACCCAAATCCGCACACTGAATAAGTATAGGATTTTTCCATTGAGTATATGCTGTAACACCATAGCTGAATCCTGCAAAGCCTATAGTTTTTAAATATTCATACCCAAGACAAGCCAAAAAGGATGCCAGATACCATTTTTTAGGAAAAAGAAGGCAGCATGCTTTCATTGCAACAAATGTAAGCATGAGAAAAACACCGTACATAGCTTCTATTGCAATTGAACCGACAGGTGAAAAAATCACGAGCCATGAAACATAAAGCATGTACGAAAAAACACCATATACAAACCCATAAATCCATACGGTTTTAAAAGAAAGCCTGTAAACCAGAACAAAAACAGGAATATATGCAATCCAGGCTAAAAATCCCAAACCCTCAGAAAAAACAAACCCAGGATTTGAAAAAGCAAACAAAAAAGAACCTAGTATAAGAAGGGATACATTTATAAGGAAAGATTTAAGTTTATTTTTAAAGGAAAATGACAAAACCATATCAAAAAGGCTTAATCCATTTTTACAGGAAGATTCCACAGAGCCTTTTTTAAGTCCTGACCAGATCTGAAAGCTGCAACATAATGAGGCGAAACAGAAAGCTGCTCACCTGTCTTAGGATTTCTTGCACGAGACCGACCTCTTCTCAGGCGCGGTTCAAATGTTCCAAACCCACGAAGCTCAATAGTTGCACCATCTTTCAATGCAGACTTAAGCTCTGTGAACAAATTTTCAACGATATTCTGAACAACATGTTTTTCGCACTTTGTATTCTGATATATAGATTCAACTAAATCGTATTTTGTAATCTTTTTAGAAGACATGTAAAACCTCGAATAAAAAACAGAAAAACTCGTATGCTTCAGCGAACTGAAACATACGGCATGTTGTCATAACTTATAGAAGTTATTTCGCTGAAGCAAACGAAACGTTGTACAGTTTCATCATGCGTGACTTTTTACGAGAAACAGCATTGCTCTTAAGAACACCTTTACTGCGAGCTGAATCAAGTTCTTTTACCAAAACTTTCAATGCAGCTTCTGCAGCCTGCTGATCTTTTTGCTGAACAGCTTCAATAAAATGTCTTACGAATGTATGGCACTTGCTTTTTATTGCTTTATTGCGCAAGCGGCGTACTTCACTCTGAGCAAATCGTTTTTCTGCAGATGTTTTTTTTACTGACAAGGAGAACCCCCAAAACAAAAAACTAATTGGTTTATCTTAACCGAGCAAAAAAACTTAGTCAAGCATTTCACAAATACTGAAAAGAAAACAGCCGTACCCATTCAGCAGGAAATTGACAGCAGATTTAATAGGCTATACAATTACGGCATGACTAATTTCATTACAATATCTTCGCTTCTTGTAGCATTGAGCTGGGTTTCTGTGTTAAACATTCTGGCTTATCCAGTTTCAAAAAAAATTTGCATAAAAATTTCAGACTATATCGTAAAAGTTTGTGCTCCACGAGTTTTCAAAATTCTTGACTGCTACAAAAATTTCAAATTTAAAGGTGATAATGATTCAAAAAAGATTCTGCCTGAGCAGTTTATAATAATAGCAAACCACCAGAGCCTGATAGACATTCCGCTGTTCATGAATTTTATGCCAGAAAAAGACCTGCGCTTTGTTGCAAAGGATTCGCTTGGACGCCATGTTCCACTGGTTTCAGAAATGCTGAGGGCACATGAACACTGCATTATTCCACGCAAAGGAAGTCCTTCTGTTGCTATGAAAGAACTGGATAAATTTGGCAAAAGGGTTGTTGAGCGCAAACAGATTCCTGTACTTTTCCCAGAAGGAACGCGCAGCAAAGACGGCTCACTTGGACAGTTTTATGCAGCAGGTTTCAGAAGGCTGACGGGAGTAGCTCACCTGCCTGTTGCCGTATGTGCGCTTGAAGGCGGCTGGAAAATCAACAATCTGAAAAACATTTTTACAAACCTTTCAAACGGTTCGTACCATGTAAAAGTCCTGAAAGTCTACCCTGCCCCTGAAACTAAGGAAGATCAGGTAAAAATCCTTGAAGAAGCAAAAGTCATGATTCAGGAACAGCTTGACATTTGGCGAAAGGAAGATTCAGAAAATCTCTAGAACTTTTAGAACAAGATTCTGCACGGAGATTTTTCAAAACCGATTTTCAAAAAAAATAAATGAAAGGATAAAAAGAGGGTTTTAAATCAGCATTTAAAACCCTCACGCAAAATTGTCCAAGAAGTTCAAAGAATATTGTCATTCCGAACCAGGTTTGAAATCTACGCTATATTCAGCATGGCTGAAATAAAATTCAGGATGACAGAACTAATCAGACAGGCACAGAAAAGTGCTGCTCTACTTTATTTTATGGCAACATAAATGAAAACTGTTCCGCTTTTTCCGTCACAGTCTTCCTGATATTCTTCAAAGTCAGCGGTATACAGGCGTTCCAGCGGAGTGTTCCAGATTTGACACCAGGTTTCACCGACAGCCACTGCAATTTCACCTTTTACAGTAAACTTTGCATATTTTCCAGCGGGAATCACCTTTACAGCAAGACCAGAAGCAATTTCTTGAGAAGAACTTACCTGACAACCTGCAAGTACAGTGTAAGAGCCGTCCACAGCATAGTCGCAGTACAAACCGAATGCCTTTGAATTCAAGCGATTATTTATTGAGCAGAAAGTTTCTCCATAAAACTTTTGCCAGATGGCACCAATTTTTGAACGCATGTCAGGACAGTCATTACCAGTTCTGTCAGAAACACCTGCGATAATTTTTTCTTCTAATGTTACGATTTCATAGTCCATTTTTTTCTCCCATAAAAAGTCAAGAAGATTGTTTCAGCAATCGATTGACTTTTTATGCCGCTTCGCAATGAAATGAGAAGCGGCAGTTGATAAGGAAGTTCGCAACGCGAACTTGTGAATAAAAACTTTGACGCTATTTCAGGCAAAGTTTTTATTACACCTCCTGCAAGAAAGTTTACAGCAAAAATTCAGCAGTTTTTTCAATGCCTGCAATTGCTGCGATTTATAAAAAACAGTATTGCACTGCTAATATGACAACTGTATGTCATATTAAAAAAAATATTAAAAAATTTTATGATTAAGCAGACAGAATGAATTTACCGCGGGAAAATGTGAAATTTAATAATTTTACAATTTGGGAGATTTGCATGCGCTTGCTTCAGGTTCGCCAGCAATCAAAAAAAAAAAAAACAAAAAAAGGCTGCCTTTTCAGCAGCCCCTTTCCAATTACTCAGAAAATTAATTATTTAAGGAAGTCTTTTGGACGTCTTTCCATGCGTTTTGTTTTTTCACAAACAGCAACGTTTCTAAGTTTGCCGTTCTTGAGTATTGTCTTCATTACAATTTCGCCACCAGATTCCGGATCAATGAAAATCTGTTTTGCAACTGTAGTACGAGAGTTTTTACTGGCTCCAGCCATAGATTATCCTCCATGCAAATGATTATTGGTAATAATAACGATAAACAGCACGCAGGTCAATAGATTTTTAAGCCTGCAAAAGAAAAAATGAACATCTAGGAAACCTGACAGGTATTTTTGCAAACCAAACCGCCCAAGTGCTGGAATGGTGCGGCTATGCCGCAGTTGAGCAAAGCGAAACCGCGCGTAAGCAAGCCATGGAAGTACGCTCTGCAAACTCAGTTGCGGCAAAATAAAAATTCAAAATTCACAAATCCAGAAAATTCTGTATGTTTTGCGAAAGGTCTTCCAGAGGTTCGTATCTTACGTTGACTTCCGGCATACTGGCCAAAAAAAGCCTGCCATAGGATTTTTCAATTATGCGTCGGTCTAAGACAACTACGCTGCCACGATCGTCACTTCGCCGGATAAGGCGGCCAACTGCCTGACGGTATTTTATAATTGCATCGGGAACGCTCAAATCCATAAAGGAACTGCCGCCCCGCAGTTCTATCTGTTCAGAGCGTGCGGTAAAAACGGGATCATTTGGAACGCTGAACGGAAGTTTTGCGATTATGACTTGAGAAAGAGACTGCCCCGGAACGTCAATGCCCTGTCTGAATGAATCAGTTGCAAAAAGTACGCTGTTTACGTCTTTTTTGAAATTGTCCAAAAGCCTGAAGCGGTCGTCTTCACCCTGCTTCATTATGGTAATGCCTGAATTTCTGAGCATTGAACGTGCGTAGCTGCATGCATGTATCAGTGAGTCAAATGATGTGAAAAGAACCAGGGTTCTGCCAGAAGCTGCTTTTATCAGGCGAACAACGGCCTGTTCTACAAAAGCCTGATAGCTTGAACTGTCAGGAAACGGAGCATCTTTTGGAACTGCAAAAAACATATTTTTTTTGTAAGGGAACGGTGAAGGAAATTCTGCCGAAGAAATTCGTTGTGGTTCAACAAATGCAGCACCAGAGCGACGCATCCACCAGTCAAAATGCCTGCCCGTAGAAAGAGTTGCAGACGTACAGACCACGGTTTTCATGGGTTCAAATACGCCGGAAGCCATTTTTGAAGAAATTTCCAGAGGTGTCTGAACAAACTGAACGTACCACGGATTCTGGACATTTTTTGCAAGTGCAGGGTTCAGATGAAGTTTCTGCATCCAGAAAACAGTGTCTTGTTTTTCAGACCAAAGTGGAAAATTGTGGCAAAAAACTGCAATTTCATCCAGACGTCGCAGTATGTTCTTTGATTCCCAGAATATAGAATTTTCCCGGTTGGATTCGCTGATTGACTCCATGATGTCTCGGATAAATGCGCAGACCGCTGCGATGTTGTCGCCAAGCTGCGTCATAAGGGAAATGACAGGCCCAAAAGCTCTGGCAGTCTGCTGATACAGCCGGAAAGTAAATTCAGTCTGCATCAGGTCACAGGCTGCGGTTTCAAGGCCTGTCATGGAAGTTTTTACCGCTTCTATGGACGAAATTACATGCGATGTCAAATCAGGACCTGTTGAAAGTGCCTGCAAGGTAAAAACATAGCCTGCAATCGAAGATTTCTTTTTGCGGTAAAGCAGGTTTATAAGGCGGAGCAGCCGGAAACGTGTAAAACCTGTGCTGAAAAAACTGGTAGCAGCATTTTCCATGTCATGAGCTTCGTCAAAAATAATTCTGCGGTAAGGCGGAAGAACAGCTGCATCGTCATAACCTGCCCCGCCCATGCGCGATTCAATGTCGGCAAAAAGCAGGTGATGATTTACTACAAGCAGGTTTGCGTCGGAAGCTTCTTTGCGCATCCGCATTACGAAGCACTGTTCACGGTAAAGGCACCGCATGCCCATGCAGGCATCACTTTCAGAGCAAACCCTGCTCCAGACATTATCAGGGGGCATGAACGGCAAATCAGAACGGCTGCCTGTAGGGCTTTCTTTTGCCCACTGGTTTATTTTGTCAAGAATTTCAGTTTCTTCGCTGAATAAATCCCTGTCATTTGCAACATCTTCAAGGCGACGGAGACATATAAAATTCTGCCTGCCCTTTACGAGTACAGCCTTTACTTTTTTTCCGATTATTTTTTCAGCGGCAGGAATGTCTTTTTCGGAAAGCTGCTGCTGAAGGTTTATTGTGCCAGTAGAAACTACAACCCTTTCTTTATTTTCAACAGCCCACAGCATTGCAGGAATAAGGTATGCAAAAGACTTGCCGACACCTGTTCCAGCTTCAAAAACTCCTACCTGCCCGTCATTAAAAGCTTCTGCAATTTTCTTTAAAAGCTCAATCTGGACAGGACGTTCTTCAAATGAGTCAGAAATTTTTGCCAGAGGGCCGCCGCAGGAAATATATTCTGCAACCTTTTCAGGATTAAGTTTTTCGATTTTTTTGGGCAGAACAGGTTCCATAACAACGTAAACTTCTGAAACATCGTTGTTAATTATGTAAAAACCCTGTGCATTTTCAGAACAGCCGGATGCTACCGATAAATCAGCATCTGACGGATGAATGTTACCGTCCGGATGATTGTGTATCAAAACCGAACATTCACGCATTTTGGAAAAATTTACAGGTACAGAAGATTCATTACCTCTTGCCGCAGCTTCAACAGATTCTACTATTCCGCTGCCGTTTATATGACCTGTAAAAAAAACTTCATTGCCGTCTGCCTCGGCAATAAAACGCTGCATGGCGGCAATGACAGTTTTTGAAAAACGTTCAGTAACATTCATTTCTGAATATTACTACTTTTTTGTACTATTTTACAAGTTCAAGAGCTTCTTTTGTAAGGCGTGTAATTTCGTCAAATTTGCCTTCGTTGATAAGGTCAGCCTTTACCATCCAAGAACCGCCGCAGCAGAATACATTCTTGAGAGCAAGATAATCTTTGATGTTCTTCTGGTTGATTCCGCCTGTAGGCATGAATTTAAGAGGATAAACTGCGCTTACAGCTTTAAGGAAATCTGCACCGCCAGACTGTTCTGCAGGGAAGAATTTTACAGCCTTAAGACCGTTGCGCAAAGCAAGTTCCATCTGAGAAGGACTGTTTACACCAGGACAGAAAGGAATGCCTTTTTCTGCACACCATTTGCCAAGTTCCTGATAATATCCAGGAGCAACAATTGCGCTTGCACCAGCATCAAGAGCCTGCTGAGCCTGTTCAAGAGAAAGAACAGTACCTGCAAGAGTAAGAACTTCAGGGCGTTCCTTTGATACGATTTTAATTGCTTCTGCAGCAACTGGAGAACGGAATGTAATTTCTGCGATTGGAAGACCGCCTGCTACAAGAGCATCAATAAGAGGCAAAGTGTTCTTCAAGTCATCAATTTTAATAACTGGAACAACTTTTACCTTAGCCATTGTTTCAAAAACATCTTTAGCCATAAAAAACTCCTAAACGTTTCGTAAAAAACGCATTGTTATACAAAAGTCTGCAACGCAAACTTCTACACAAATAATAACACGTATTTGACAAAATTAAAAGTACACAACAGCACTGTTTTTAAACTCTGTTGTACACAATATTTTTATGGCCGTGCCCCGCAATTCGCTGCCGCTCCATTGCGGGTCGCTATGTCCGCCCTTCGCTACGCTCACCGTCCTCACTTCACCTGCGTTCCGTTGCGGTCGGCAAGGGGCTACCAGCGCTCACGGAAAACTCAGGCAAAAACAAAAAAGGCTTTTTCCTTATAAACCTGCAGGAACAATTGCCTCAGCCGTCTGTTTCCACCAACTCCGTCAATAAAATCATTTTTCATATCAATTACAATCAAAAGTTTCATGAGGTTCAGTTTATTAACTTTTTTAGTTTTTTTCCGGCAATCTTGACACAAAAACCATTTTAACCGCTATAATTTAAAACTGATATGGCAAAAAGAGGAAATGATACCAAATTCAGAATTTTACAGGAAGCATTAAATCTTTTTTCAAAGGAAGGCTTCAATGCAGTTTCAATAAGGACCATTGCTGATTCTGTAGGCATCGGAAACAGCGCCCTTTACAAGCATTTTAAAAATAAGCGTGAAATTTTTGACTCCATAGTAGAACTTCAAAAACA
Organism: Treponema sp.; assembly: GCA_016296655.1. Classification (GTDB taxonomy): domain Bacteria; phylum Spirochaetota; class Spirochaetia; order Treponematales; family Treponemataceae; genus Treponema_D. The sequence continues at coordinate 21,561 of JAEDIW010000027.1, forward strand.
GCGGTACACAGAGCAGTTTTCCATTGTAAATTCAAAAATCTGCAAAATTGAGGATGTCAAAAAAATCTGCCTTGCCATGTTTAAATTTCAGACAAGTGATGAAAATATCGTTGCTTTCAGAAGGCTTCTGCTTCTGGAAAAATTTAAAAACCCTAAAATTGCAGCAATTTACAAACATTTTTTTGTAGACATTCCGTTAAAAGCTCAGTCTGAAATTTTTAAAGAACTGCAGCAGGAAGGAATTATGATTGACGGCGACGTGCAGGTTTTTGCAATGGAGCTGTACTCGCCTTTCTATCTTTTTCATTTTGTTGAATTTAACGAAAGTGATCTTTTGCCAAAACTTGAAAAACATCTGGAATACTTTTTTGAAAGTCATTTTAAAGAACCTTCAAAGAAAGCTTTTTTCTCTAACAGTTCCACGCAAAACTGTTCCAGCCCTGAAACACATTCTTTTCAGGCAGATGATTTAGGGAAATGCTGATTAACACTTTAAGAAACAGAGGATAGAAACTCTAAAAAAAAGCTGATTCCGCAGACTACATGCTGAAATTTGCAAATACTATGGAACAAATAAAAAAAATTTACTAAAATTAAATTCAATTTATATAAGGTTGGATGCTGAGTTTTTTCACAAAGATACTCTGCTGCGTGCAAACGCTGGAACATTTTTCTACGTGCCACAATCGGAAAAATCAAAAAACTCTTAATTTAGCCTGCAAGTCATTTTGAGGAATACTATGAAAAAACGTTTTTTATTTACAGCTGTTTTACTGGCTGGCATGATTCATGCACAGACAGTTCAGGATGTGCAGCAGAATCTGACAGAAAATGCAGAAAAGGTCGAAACACAGCAGGAAGTACAGCAGGAAGTTTCGTTTGATTCAAAGCAGCTCATGGCAGGAACAGTTGATTCAACAGATGAAAATGGCGCTCCTGTAAAAAAGCACTACTTTACGGCTATTGCAGCAATGATGCTGAACAATACACTTATAAGCAGCTATAACAGGTTCGTTACAAACAGTGCCTGGGCAAAAGTTACAATGGACGACGCCTTGCATTTTTACGAACATGAAATGTCATGGGACCGTGACTGGTACTGGACAAACTTTGTACTTCATCCTTACCAGGGTTCGCTTTACTACATGGCATCGCGTTCTTCAAACTTAAATCAGCTGGAATCTTTTGCCGTTACAGTGCTTGGTTCTTCAATTTGGGAATGGTTCTGCGAAACTAACGAACCTTCCAAAAATGACATGATTTACACAACCGTAGGCGCATTTGCAGTCGGAGAAATGCTTTACCGGCTTTCTATTGAAGGTTCAGAGATTTCAAAGCTGCTCGGCTATGCAATAAACCCTGACAGTCTTTTTACAACATGGGTCACAGGAGAAAGGCCTCGCGGAACAACCGGCAACATTCATGAGCTTTCCCTCAAATTCAGCGGTGGAACGGCAAGAACCTACACAACTTTTGAAAAATACTTTGACAGCAGTTCTGAAGTTTTTCCGGCTTTTATATCCCCGGAATTCAACGTAGTTTACAACGACCCTTATGGATGGGACTCAAACTCTCCATACAGTCAGTTTGAATTTACAATGGGTGCAAAAGTAGGATTCGGTTCAGGAGAAGGTGAAAGTTCTTATGAAGAAAAGCTGATGTATGACATCTACATAACAAGCAACGGCATGATTTTTTCACGCGCACCTGATTTCGGGGAAAACAAAGATACCACAATCGGTCTGGTCTTTGACTATGACTTTATCTGGCATTCATTTGTAGAACTGTCTTCACTAGCACCAGGTTTTGCCATCAAACAGAGAATTCGCCATGCAGGCGGTTCCAAAACGGAATGGCAGCTGCATCTGGATGCCCTGCTTCTTGGAACTACAGATTACTATTACTGGCGCAGGGAAAGTTCACTGTCACCACAGTTTAACTCAAGCCCCAGCGGAGTTGCATGCGATTACAGCTACACCTACGGTGCAGAAACTGTACTCAAATATAAATTCACAAGCAAAACTGGTAAAATCATTGACATGGACTTCCATGGCTATGCAATGCGCGTATTTAAAGACCAGTTGCAGAAAGGTTTGGACACAGGCTGGGAACTTATAGGAATCACTTCGCTGAATGGAGAAATTCCTGTAACAGAAAAAGTAAACGTTGGTCTGGGAAATCAGCTTTACGTCAAAAAGACTTTCTACGACTTTGTTCCGGAAATTTTCCAGAGTATGTACACAGGCAGCGTTTTTGTAAGGTTAAAGCTGAAGTAAAGCAGGTAAAATCATGACAGCAAAAATGAAAAAAAAGATAATCCAGATTCTCTCAGTAACATTCGGCATTTATATTGCATCAGGATGTATTTCTGCGGCTGTCATGATAAATCTTTTTATAAAGCGGCCACAGGGCGGCTGGCCAAATCCTTTGGAACATCTCAGCGGAAGCCGTGCACCGTTTGAAAAGCAGTTAAAGCAGTCAAAAGAATGGCTGGATTTACAGAAAACCGAAAAAGTTGAAATTACATCGTTTGACGGACTTAAACTTGCAGGTCTCATGCTTGAACAGGAAAAAGATGTTGATTCCAAAGGTTGTGTAATTTTGATGCACGGCTACCATAGCCGCGCCTGGTTTGAATTTTCAGGATTTTACCAGTATTTTTTTGAAAACGGCTACAATATCCTGCTTGCAGACCAGCGAAGCCACGGAAACAGTCAGGGAAAATTCCTTACATTCGGGATAAAGGAACGTTTTGACTGTCTGGGTTGGGTAAATTTTGCAAATGAACGTTACGGTCAGGAAAAACCACTGTGGCTCTGCGGTGTTTCAATGGGAAGTTCTACAGTACTCATGTCGCTGGGACTTGAAATGCCTGCAAATGTAAAGGGAGTTATAGCCGACTGCGGATTTACAAGCCCTGCAGAAATAATTTCCGTCTGCATAAAGCGGGATTATCATCTTCCAGATAAACTTCTTATGCCTTTCATAAATCTTGGAACACAACTTTTCTGCGGATTCGGACTTAATGAATATTCAGTGCAGGAAGCCTTAAAGAACAACAAGATTCCTGTCCTTTTTGTGCATGGAAAAAACGACGCTTTTGTACCATTCTACATGAGTCAGAAAAATTACGAAGCCTGCACTGCCCCTAAAAAATTTTTACAGACAGATGCCATGCATGCCGTAAACTTTCTGAACAACACAGCAGAATATGAACAGGCTTTAAAAGATTTTATGAACTGAGCTGCATCAAATCAGCTTTCTTCAAGGACTGCAAAAACTTCTGCTTCTTCGCCTTTTTTTATTTCGGCCTCAAGGACACGCTCTATTTTCAGATTGAATTCACATCCCTGTCCAGGAATTTCCAGATTCTGGCAGTCAACAATACAATGCAGGAAATTTTCAGAAACTGCACGGAACAACCGGGAACTTAAAGAACCGTCTGAAAGTACAAGAGGTTTTTCGGCGATTGCTTTAAAAGTGCGGCCTTCAAGATTTTTTATGTAGCGGATTTTATTTTCAATAGCAAGATTAAGCAGCTGATTCACCCTGCGCCCTGCAACAGACTGGGGAACCTTATTCTTCATAAACCAGGCTTCTGTTCCAGGCCTTGCAGAAAAAGGAAAAGCATGAATCCACGTAAATTCTGCCCATCTGGCAAGATTTAAAGTCTGTTCAAAATCTTCGTCTGTTTCACCAGGAAACCCTGCTATTATGTCGCAGGCAATAAACGGACTTTCCTTGGCCTGCCGTAAAAGTTCAATGGCCCTGTAAACTCTGTCAACAAGATACGGACGCTTCATCAATTTCAGGATTCTGTCACTTCCGCTTTGAATAGACAAATGAAAATGCGGACATACGCGGCTGTCTTTTATAATTCTGGCAAAACGTTCATCAACAATTTCAGGGTAAAGGCTTGAAAGCCTGAAAGAAATTCCCTGAGTCTTCTGAAGAAGCAGTTCCAGCAGGTCAGTAAAATTAATTTTCCGACCTTCCCAGACACTGCTGTACTGTCCGATATTTACAGTAGTAATTACAACCTCTTTCTGACCTGCATTTTTCAATTCCTGCACACGTTTAATAACTTCCTGTGCATCAAGAGAAACAGAGTTGCCTCGTGCAATGTGAATGCGGCAATAAGTACACTGGCAGTTGCAGCCATCCTGAATTTTCAAAGAGGAGCGGGAATGAGAAAGAAAAGTGTCAGTTGAAAGCCTGAACGGTTTTTCGGCTGTACCAGCTTTTACTGGAACAAATTTTGTCTGCTTGATTTTTTCAGGCTCATTTACAATTGCTTTTCCCGTGAAAAAAAGCGTTTTCTGAAGTTTGTGTGCAAATTCAACAGGATTAAAATCACCGGCAGTTTTTTCACTTGAAAGAAGGCTTTCCTTTAAAAGCACAGGCAAATCTGCAAGCCGACCCTTATTCTGTCCAGGCAAAACAGAAATTCTAGAATCAATTGCAAGAAGTTCCGCAGGCTCAACCTGTGCATAGCAACCTGTAATTACAACAGCAGAATGCGGATATTTTTTCAGCAAAAGCCGGATAAGCCGTCTGGCTTTCTGTTCTGCCTTTGTAGTAACAGTACACGTATTTACGATGCATAAAACAGTCTGCAAATCTTCCTGCATACTTGCAGTTATGCCTTCCATGGAAACAGAAAAACCTGCATCGGCAAAAAATCTGGCTGCACTTTCGCTCTCAATTTGATTAAGGCGGCAGCCAAGAGTTTCAAAATGTATTTTAGTATTTTTCAATTGAAAACCTGACATTTACAAAAAAAGCAAGGCATTGCCCTGCCCAGCCAAAAAGCAAAAAAAAAGAATTTTACCGAGTATTTTTTTCAATACGGCGTTTGCCGGCCAAAGCATCATGCTGAGATGGATTTAATTCAAGAGCCTTGTCATAGGCAGCCATTGCCAGAACATTATTTTTTGCCATTTCCCGCGCATAGCCAAGCCTTGCCCACCATCTGTCGAGAAGTGGTTCTTTTTGAACAGCCGCAGTCAAGGAAATATCCGCATGCTGATACTTTGCCTGACGAATATAAATTTCACCCATATAATAAAAAGCAACGCCTACACGGCTGGCTGAATCAGAAATGCCTGCAATATACCGCTCAAAAAGTGCAAGAGCTTCTTTATTTTTGCCAAGATAATACTTGGCCTCGCCCAAAGATTCAACAAGACGCAAATCATTTGGACCTATAGCAAGACCGTCAGATGCCCGCTGCTCAGCTACAGAATACTGCTTGTTTGCAACAAGAGCCCAGCACAAAACAACATAAGAATCAATTCTGTTAGGCGTTGCAGCAATTTCAGACTCGCAAACCTTAATTGCCTGCGCATAATTTCCTTCAACATACATTTTCAATGCATCGGGCTTTTCCTGTGCAAAGGCAAAGGCAGAAATAAAAACAAAACAGACTGCAAGGATTTTTTTCATCATCATAAAAGCTCCACCAATTCCACCGTCAAAATGCTATTTTTCCATTGTGCAATGACCTGTAAAGCTGCTGCCAGGCTCAAGAACAAGCTGAGCAGCAACAATGTCACCGTTTACAGAACCAGTAGAAGTAACAAAAACAATTTTTTTACAATTAATATTTCCTGTAACTTTTCCGCGGACTATAATTCTTTCTGCAGAAATATCAGAATTTACAACAGCATCAGTATCTACAAGCAAATCGCTTGTTGCCTCAATATTCCCTGAAACCTGCCCTTTTATAACGAAAGGTTTTTCAAAATGGATATTTCCTGAAAATTTTACATCCTGCGCAATATATGTATCGTAGTCACTGTCCTCGCGCTCAAACAAATCACTGTTACCTGCGTTATTCATGCTAATAATTTACAGGGACTAAAAGTCTGTGTCAATGCAATGCACAAAGATTGCACAAAGATAAAGCCTGCTCAATTGCACAACTTTTCTGCTTTCAGCCCTACAAATAACGAGAGCGCTCGCCACCAATCAGTTTGGGCCGGCAAAATGCAGATGTAACCTGAGCCTTTCCAATGTGGTTATGGCTTAGGCGGACAGGAACTGCAACATCTTTTAAATGCATTCCAATCATTACTCCGCCTATGTCCAGACCTGCACTAGCTTTTATGTGCTCAACAACCACTGGATTTTCCATGCCGTGATAAGCTGCCGTTGCAAAAGAACCACCACCTTTAAGCCATGGCACAACACAAACCGGATCATAACCGAATTTTTCGGCAGCTTTTTCTTCTATTACAAGGGCTCGATTCAAATGCTCACAACACTGGGCTGCCAGAAAAAGTCCATTTTTAATGCAAATTTCACTAGCGGCAGCATAAACTGTTTTTCCAATTTCTTCGCTGGAATTTTTTCCCAGAATGCCACCTGCAATTTCACTTGAAGAACAACCTATTACAAAAAGCTCTCCCTTTCTTACAGGATGAATTTCAAGCAGTTCCTGAAGTGCATTTTGAGTTTCTGCAAAAATTTCTTTCAGTTCATCGTCATCACAAGCATTTATAAAATCAGCCATAAAAACCTCTCATAAAACTTCCTTTTAAATGCAATTATTTAAAAGCCTGTACAATTATAGCCTTTCTGAAATTTTTTATCCATTAAAAATCCTTGCAAAAAAATCCCTTAAAACAAAAATTCAACCAGTTGCAAAAGCTATTTCAACAGTTCTTCGCCTGCCACATCAGTCCATCGCCTATCAGTCCATCAGCAGCGCAACGGCACAAATCTAATCTTGTTGATTTTCAGCATGCAAGTCAGCTAAAATAAATCCATGATTATTGCAGAAATAGGAACTTCCCACGGCGGTTCAATAGAAAAATGCCGTCAGCTCATAAAAGCAAGTGTTGAAAGCGGTGCAGATGCAGTAAAACTTCAATGGGTCTACGCAGATGAAATCCTTCATCCAGAAACAGGCTTTGTTGACTTACCTGGCGGAAAAATCAGGCTTTACGACCGCTTCCGGCAACTGGAAGTTCCAGAAGAATTTTACAGACAGGCTCAAGACTACGCCCACTCACTCAGCGTAAAATTCATCTGTTCACCATTCGGCCTTAAAAGCCTTGAAGAACTGCTGAGTTTATCTCCAGATGCGGTAAAAATTGCATCCCCAGAATTAAACCATTTCCCCATGCTCAAAGCCCTGGCAGAATACAGAAAAAAACAGAAGCAGGCAGGCGAACAGCCCATACAGACAATTCTTTCCACAGGAGTTTCAACATTAGGCGACATTGAAAAAGCCATTGCCATTACCGGCAGGGAAAATGTAACCCTGCTGCACTGCATCACAAGTTACCCTGCCCCGGAAAATCAGTACAATGTAAGACTTTTGAAAACCCTGTCCGCCATATTTGGCATTTCTGCAGGCATAAGCGACCACAGTCTTGACCCAGTTTTAGTTCCAGCCCTGTCAGCTTTATGCGGCGGAACAATTACAGAAAAACACATAACTCTAAGCAAAAAAAATGACGGTTTGGACGACCCTGTAGCCCTTGAGCCGGAACAGTTCGCCCTCATGGTTCATGCAATTCATCAGGCACAGGCGGCATTCAGGCATTACGGGCCGGAAATTGCCTTGCAAAAAGGTGCAGAACAGCTGGCAGCACAGTTTACAATGGAAAAAATTATGGAAGTCCTTGGAACAGGCGTAAAAGCTCTTGCCCCAGCCGAAAAAGAAAATTATGGGCGCACAAACCGCTCCCTGCATTTTGTCCGCGACATGAAAAAAGGCCAGACAATCGAAGAAGGTGACATAGCCGTCCTTAGAACTGAAAAAGTGCTTACTCCAGGCCTAAGCCCTGAATTTCTAGACATAATCTATGGTTCAGAACTTTCCTGCCCCGTAAAAGCAGGCGATGGCGTAAGCTGGATTCACATTTTCAAAAAAAAGTCCGGGCGTTCCCTTGGGGCTGCCCAATAAATTCAAATATATTCTCATAGGTGCAAAAAAGTAAAGTTCACAGTGTCATTTCCGAATTTATTTCAAAATCCATGCACTTTGTACAGCTTACAAGCTGAAATAAATTCCGCATGCCATCCTGTTAGTCCCCATGACAGAACTTACCACCCATGACAGCCCCAAGGTCAGGCTTTTCGTGGTTCCGCGTCTTACGCGCTCCATTGCTACACTTCGTTCCGCAACGGCTGGCGCCGCCACTACAATCCTTAACGCAGAAAAATCTGCACGATTTTAAACTGTACTTCACTTTTTTCCGTATTTTATATAGTATAAACCTACTATGGACACAATAATTCAACCACGCATCCTTAAAGGATTCCGCGACTTTCTGCCATCTGCCGAAATTCAGCGGGCAGACTTAATACAGAAAATTACAGAAGTTTACCAGTCTTTCGGATTTGTTCCGATTGACACACCTGTACTTGAATACACAGAAATTCTTCTGAGAAAAAGCAACGGAGAAACAGAAAAACAGGTTTTCCGCTTTGAAGACAACGGTGGCCGCGATGTTGCCATGAGATTTGACCTTACAGTTCCATTTGCACGCTTTACAGCAGAACACAAAAATGAACTGTACTTCCCGTTCAAGCGTTACCACATTGCAAAAGTTTGGCGCGGTGAAAAACCACAGGCAGGCCGCTACCGGGAATTTGTTCAGTGCGACATTGATACAGTAGGTTCAGACAGCGCCGCAGCAGACTTTGAAATTCTTTCTGTAATGCGCTCAGCCCTTGCAAAAATCGGCGTAACAGACATTACAATCAGAATGAACCACAGGGGCGTTTTCAACCGCTTTCTTGCAAAAATCGGTGTAGCTGACAGAAGCGAAGACATTCTGCGCTCCGTTGACAAGCTTGCAAAAATCGGTCAGGAAAAAGTTGCTTCTGAACTTGAAGAAATCACAGGTTCAACAGAAAAAACTCAAGATATACTGAAATACATTGCAGGCGGCAAAGATTTTGAGTCAACTCTTGAACTTATTGAAAATCTTGCAGGCGGTCCTGCAGAAGATACAAAGCGCCTGCGCGAACTTCGAGGCATGATGATATCTTCAGGCATACAGGATACCTACGTTCTTGACACATCCATTACAAGAGGTCTGGACTATTACACAGGAGTGGTTTACGAAACCTTCTTGAACCAGCTGCCTTCAATCGGTTCAGTATGTTCCGGCGGCCGTTACGACAATCTTGCAGGACTTTACATGAAAGAAAAAGTTCCAGGAGTTGGTGCTTCAATTGGGCTTGACCGCCTTATTGCAGGACTTGAACAGCTGGATCTTACAGGCAAAAAAGGCAGCTACCTTGATGCAGAAATTTTCTGTCTTGATGCAAACCTTTCAATTGAATATCAGAAAACGGCTTTCCAGCTTAGGAATAAAGGCATTAACGTTGAAGTTTTCCCAGATGCAAAAAAAATGGGCCAGCAGTATGCCGTTGCAGAGGCAAAATGCATTCCATGGGGCATCTTAATCAAAGAAGAAGATGCCAGAAACGGAACTTTAACCCTCAAAAACCTGCTCAACCGTGAACAGTTTGAAGGCCTCACCGCTGAACAGGCAGCAGAAAAAATCATTTCTTCCAGATAAGCCAAAAACAAAAAAACTCCGCAGCCAACCGATTTGTCATGGTGCGGAGTTTTTTTATTTAAGTTTTATTCAAACCTTAAAAACGGCGAAGTAAAGGCTTTAGCGGCAGCGTGCCTTACTCGACATATTGTCAGCAAAAGATTTTTACTTTCCTGCCCTGTCAAAAAAATGCATAAACAGAACCTGCCGATTTTTCAGGCAGAAAAGCTACTGCATTAGTTTTTCAGAAACACTTTTAGCATTATAAAGATTGTAGCAGACAGAAACTGCATTTTCAGGAATCCAGCCCTTCTCTACTTTCAGCCATACTTCAGAAACACCGCTGGCATTTACGGTGGTTCTATTTCCAAGTATACGGCAAATTTCACCACTCCTGCAGTAAGAATTTACCTTGGATTCCCAGTTCGCTTCTGCATGGAAAGCCGAATAAGAATCCTTGATTACAGCCCATTTTACATGGGGAATCAGAGCCAGCGGTTCGGTATTGTCAAAAACAATCGGTTCAGGTTCTTTCTGTAAAAAGCAGCCTGAAAAGCACACACAAAGCAGAAAAATACACCAAACAGGTTTTCTGAAAGAAAATGCCATTAACAGCCAGCCTTCGCAAAAAATTCCTTTACAGCAGGATAAAGTTTCAAATCAGAATCAACAAAGTTAAGATTTTCAATCTCTGAAAGTTCAACCCACTTATATTCTGTATGTTCTGTCAAAACATAAGGCTTTTCAAGTCCGTTATGAGGGACAAAAATTTCGTAGGCATGCAGGGCACAGATTTTTCCGTTATGCTCAAATTGGGTAGCAGCAATATTCCTGCCGACTTTTACTTGCACGCCAAATTCTTCATAAAATTCACGGATTATGGCCTGTTCATCAGTTTCTCCAGGTTCAATCTTTCCACCAGGAAATTCCCAACGGTTAGCCATCTGACCGACATTCTGCCGGTGAGCAATTAAAACTTTGCTGCCATCTCTGGCAATACATGCAATTGATGTTTTGTCTGACATAGGCTAGAAAAATAAAACTCCAGGAAATACGAAATGCAGCAAAGCTGCCACAATACAGAAAATTCCAATGTATTTATGCCCTTTTACAAAGACATTATTAACAAAGTCCGGCAACAGTGGTTTTTCAGCAGCAGACAGACGGTAATAGGCAACAACAACTGCAAATCCACCAAAAAGTCCTGCCAAAGCCGGCAAAAGATCCCCAATTACAGGAATGTCGTTGCGGACAACAGAAAGAAGTTTCATCATACCTGTAAAACATGCCAAAATTCCTGTTACAATCAGGAATGTTTTATTTTTAAAAAAAGCTGTATTTGAAAGCATTTCCTGAATTTTTCCGGAGCCTGCTGCAACTTTTGATGCAGCATCAGTATTATCCGTAGATTCTAAATCATCTGAAAAAATATCAGCATATATAAGAATCAGCCCCGTAATCAAATTTAAAAGAATTGCAAGAAAATAAAACTGTAACATTTAAAACCTCTGATTTTTTTTATTTGCGCTGAACATCTGCCGTCAGCCTGCAAGTTTCATCCATTGCAGAAACTTCAACGCGTACCGTAAGTATATCATAATCTGGAAACTTTGTCCTTAAATAAAGTTCATCTCCTTTAAAATTTCCAGAAACAATTTTGGAAGAGGAAAGCTGTTTATCCACATCAAAGGCAGAAACTGATGCCTGAACAGGAATTCCATCTGGATATTTGGATTTTAAGGAAGCAGGCATTTTTTCAGCATAAACTTTCAGGCTCACCATAATTTCTTCTTCAAAAGAAAAGGCCGAAAGCTTAAAATTCACTTTTCCAATGCGGGCCTTTTCAAAAGAAGCAAAAACCGAAGTAAAAGCCGTAACTGCAAGGCATAAAACAAGCACAAAAAGCATAAACCTGTTGCCTCTGGTTGCAACAAGGGCATAAAAACCTTTATTCAGTTTAAATTTTCCAGAATAATAATCCTGTACAATTTGAGGAGCTTTTTTCAGACGTTCTTCACGGTTATAGTTAAAATGAAGATTTTCTTCGCCTTCAGCATGTCCTTCATCAGAATTTTCTAAATATCCCAAATTTCAGTCCTCGTTAAGGTTTTCGATAAGAGAATCTATGCGCCACCATTCAACAACAGCCCTTTCAGGATAGGCAAAAAGAGCAGAAACAATGCCCGTTTCTGAAATGGAAAAAGCATAATACAGCAGATTGTCATTGTCCATCTTTATCTTTCGATTCAGGATGCGCTGGCCTCCAGACTGAACAATCTGAAGCATATAACCGTCCTTTACAGGAAGCGAAAAGAATTTCCATCCAGATTTTGTAACTCCTGAAAATTCATACGGTGTCATATAAGTAACCTTACCAAAACCATCAGAAACATCTTCTTCATAAGGAGGAATTTTCAAAGGCTCTCCGTAACTTCCGTAGACAACATAAAACGGATACAAAAGAGTATTTGTATATTCAATTCCTGACTGAACTTTAGAATCCTGATCAACTGAAAGAGCAAAATAGTCAACTTTTATAAAAAGGATATGTTCATCAGACGAAGGAATGACATTTTCTGCTGACAAATGCATCGGTGTTGCAGACTGATCTGCAAAAGGATTAGGGATTTCACTATCTCGTATAGGCACAACATAAAGCAGATGCCCCTGACTGTCAAACCAGTAAACGCGCATTCCTTCATTCGTAAGGCAGACAACAACCAGTTCATCATTTTCAGTTGCATAAATCTTCCTTATATATGGAAACGGAGTTCCACCTACACCCTGCTGTCCAATATAATCAAGAACTTTGCCATCGCTTGAAAATCTGAGCACAACCTGTCTGAACAGCAGATTTTCATCCGTACCAAAGACCTGCTGTTCCGGGGGCAAAGAATCAACTACATAGACAGTTTTCTGCGAATCAACGGCAATCGGCCCCAAAATATTAAACGGATAGGAAATAGCCTTCCGTGTAGTGTCAACAGAATCTTCAGAAAGCTCAAGATCCGGGACAAGACCTGACTCTTCATTAAAAAACAAGGTCAAAAGGTCGCCGTAAGAATTCATTTCCATTATTTTCTGAGATTCACCGTTTGCAATGTAAAAAAAGCCGTCCCGCATGGCAAGAAAAGTATTTATATTTCCTACCGAAGAAATGCTGAACAGGTCAATCTGACTGTCAAATTTTCCGTAATCAAGTGAAAAAAGTCTTTCGCTTTCAATTCCACGTACAGATGAAGAATCCGAGCATGAAAAAAAAGCAAATGAAGAAAAAATTGCTGCCAAGCCAAGTGCAATCAGGTTATCGTATTTATTTTTTGCCATTGCTAAAAGAATAAACATTCAGCTATGCAATGTCAATTATTCGGCAGAACAACTGCAGGGCAACTCAAGTTCCCGTTTTTTTTTAATTTTAAAGTTTTGACTTTATTCAACTTTATTCTTTACTACACACTTCAATTTAGGTATATTTAAGACTATGATAGACAAAATTATGACCGCTCTTTTTGGTTCCCAGTCAGAAAGAGATATTAAAGCAATCAAACCGTTAGTTGAAAAAGTAAATGCGAAAGAGCCATGGGCTGCCGCTCTTAGCGCTGAAGATTTTCCTAAACAAACACAGATTTTAAAAGACCGCCTTAAAAACGGCGAAACTCTGGATGACATTCTGCCGGAAGCTTTTGCACTGGCAAGGGAAGCTGCAAAACGCGTATTAGGCGAGCGGCATTATGATGTTCAGATTATGGGTTCACTTGTTCTTCATTCTGGCCGCATTACAGAAATGAAAACTGGTGAAGGAAAAACACTTATGTGTCTTCCAGCCGCCTACCTTAACAGCCTTTCAGGCAAAGGTGTTCACATTGTTACGGTAAACGACTACCTTGCAGAACGTGATGCAAACTGGATGCGTCCGGTTTATACATATCTTGGCCAGACAGTCGGCAGCATTCTTTCCAACATGGATAACGAAGCTCGTAAAGCTGCCTATAACTGCGATGTAACCTACGGAACAAACAATGAACTAGGATTTGACTATCTGCGTGACAACATGCAGGTTGACTTAAAAGGCAAAGTTCAGCGTGGCTTTAACTTTGCAATCGTAGATGAAATCGACTCAATTCTCATTGATGAAGCACGAACTCCACTGATTATTTCCGGCGCTGGCGAAGATGATACCTACAAATTCTATGAAGTTGAAAAATACGTAGGTGAACTTACAGAAGTTGAAAAAGACCCTGAAACAGGCCTGTATCCTGACGAAGTTGAAATGGATCCTGAACACCGCAAAAACATAAAAGGTGACTACACTCTTGATGAAAAATCAAAACGAGTTTCCTTTACAGATTCAGGAATGAACCATATAAACGACATTCTTGTAAAGCATAATATCATTCAGGGCTCTGTCTTTGATGAACAGAATTTTGAATACATTCACTACTTTACACAGGCTGTACGTGCACACAAACTTTACAATATAGAAGTTGACTACCTTGTCCGCGATGGAAAAGTTGAAATTGTAGACGAATTTACAGGACGTGTTCTTGAAGGCCGCCGTTATGGCGACGGTTTGCATCAGGCTATTGAAGCAAAAGAGCACATCCGCATTGCACACCGCAACCGCACAATGGCTACCATTACCTTCCAGAATTTTTTCCGCATGTATTCAAAACTTTCAGGAATGACTGGTACGGCTGCCACAGAAGCTGTCGAATTCAATAAAATTTACAAGCTTGATGTTGTTGTAATTCCAACAAACCGCCCTGTTCAGCGTAAGGACGAACAGGACGAAGTTTACCTCAACGAAGAAGACAAATGGAATGCTATCTGCAAAGAAATTGCAGACGCTCATGCAAAAGGGCAGCCGGTTCTTGTCGGCACAATTTCTGTTGAAAAATCAGAACATCTGTCTGCACTTCTTACAAGAAAAGGAGTTCGCCATGAAGTCCTGAATGCAAAAAACCATGCGCGCGAAGCTATGATTATTGCAGAAGCAGGTGCAAAAGGTGCTGTAACAATTGCAACCAATATGGCCGGTCGTGGTACAGACATCAAGTTAGGCGGCAACCCTGAATTCAGGGCACGCAAAAGAGCCGGTACAAATGCAACACCACAGCAGTTTGAAGCTGCTCTGGCAATTGAAAAAGAACAGTGGAAAAAAGATGCAGAAGAAGTCCGTGCTTTGGGAGGTCTTTACGTAATCGGTACAGAACGCCATGAAAGCCGCCGCATTGACAATCAGCTGCGCGGACGTTCAGGCCGTCAGGGAGATCCAGGACGCAGTAAATTCTACATTTCCATGGATGACGATTTGATGAGGCTTTTCGGTGGCGAAAGAATGAAAAACCTTATGACTAAAATCGGCATGGAACCTGGAGAACCGATTTACCATCCATGGCTTACAAAAGGCATCGAAAACGCACAGCATAAGGTTGAAGAACGTAACTTCGACATCCGCAAGCACCTGCTTGAATATGACGATGTTCTGAACGAACAGAGAAATGTAATTTATCAGCAGAGGGATGCAATTCTTGCAGACGAACAGCTTGCAAATCGTGTAATGACCAATGCAAGGGACACAGTTGAAGACTTATTCCAGGATTTTGAAAAATCAACCCGCCACAAAGCTGACAATGCCACACTTGTCCTGCAGGAAAACCTGAAGCACACTTTCGGCATGATTTTTCCCAGTGAAGACCTGTCAAAAGAAAAAGTCCTTGCAGCTTTGCAGAATGACTTAACAGAAAAAGCAACACTGGCCGGCAAAGAAAACCTGAATCTTTTCATACGCTACCAGTACATTCAGGCTATTGACAGAAAATGGCTTGATCAGCTGGAAAACCTGGAAGCTTTAAGAGAAGGTGTAGGTCTGCGTTCCTACGGTTCTAAAAATCCGCTTACAGAATACAAGATTGACGGCTTCAACATTTTCTACGATATGCTTGATACAATCAGACAGGAAATCGTTTCCAAAGTATTCAAGGTCCGCATACAGATAAATCCATCTGTTCCACGCCAAGAAAACCGCCCGAAACAGATGGAAGCAAGCCATGCATCTGCAAAATCTTCATTTAATGGAGATGAAGCACACAGGCAGGCAAGAAGCAGTTCCATGCAGAAAGCTGCAACTGGCTCAGGTGTAACAGTCCGCCGCGTAACAGAAAAAGTCGGCAGAAATGACCCCTGCCCTTGCGGAAGCGGTAAAAAATATAAAAACTGCTGCGGAAGAAACGCTTAATTTCCAATCAAAAAAATAAAAGGCATTTTGTAAACTGTACTGAAAAAAGCGCAGATGTGAAGTGCACCCCTAAAGTTGGACAAATAAAGTTCAATTTTAGGAGGTGCATTTT
>JAEDIW010000028.1 GCA_016296655.1 Treponema sp.
GAAGAATCTTCTTCAACACCGAGTTCCTAAAACTTGTTGTATATTTCATTTTGCCACCTCACTAGGCGACAACTATATTGGCATAGAGGGGATTACGGTTAATTTAGAAAACTCGAATTTCGGGCTAAATATAATTAAAATGCCTTGCCTGTATACTTTTTTTTTGTATAGTGAAAGCAATCTGAGAGTAATCTTGGAAATATCATAATATTAGGAAAAGTTTTATGAAAGAAATTTCAAAACTCACGGCGCTCCTTGCGGCAGGTCTTCTTGCGCTCGGAACATTCTCTTTTGTCTCATGCTCAAACGGTAGCGGCGAATCATCGGACACGAATAACACACCAGTTACAAAGAAAGTCACCACCACAACAACAACCACCATCACAATCAACGGTACGAATTACACTTACACGACAGTGGACGGAACGCCTCAGAACTCAGACGGCGTAACGATTTCAGACGACGGAACAATCACCATTACGGCAGATGACGGAAGCAAGCTTACAATCAAAGGAACTTCTATCACCTACACGACCTCCGAGGGAAAAACCTATAGTGGAACTTCTAGTGACTCTTCGGACAGCGAGAGCATCGTTCTTACAGGAGACTCTGGGGAAAAAATCACTGCGACTTCAGAGAGCGAGACTAAGACAGAGACAGTTTCATCTGACAGTGCGGGTAGCGGAACTGTAAGAGAACTTTCTTTTACAGACCTCGAAGGAAAGATTTTCAATTACAAAGATGATGGCGAAGACAGATGGTGCAAGTTCGAAGGCGGAAAGGTCTATAAAGCTACCAGTTTGGAATATCAAAACTGGAGTGACGACACTTCAAAGTGGGAGGACTACGGTAAGTCTGTAGCTCTTTTGAATGGCACTCAGTATTCCGTTGTTAAAGGAAAACTCCCGAGAACAAGCGGAAGCGGTCTCTACGCAACATTCTCTGAAAACGGGGATTCAGTGACATTTAAAAATAACGGCACCTATACATTTATCGATCCGGAAGGAACTGTGTCTGGACCGTTCACCAACGATAATGGTCTTCTTGCAATGACAATAGAAGGTGAAAAAATGTATGGTTTTTATGACGGAACTTCTTTTTACTTTGTAAACGACTTTCTTACAGAAGTGACATCTGGCTCAGCTGGCTCAAGCTCAGGCAGTTCTTCGGGCAGCTCTTCAGAAATAAGCGTGAGCGGAACTGTAAGAGAACTTACTTTCACAGACCTCGAAGGAAAGATTTTCAATTACAAAGATGATGGCGAAGACAGATGGTGCAAGTTCGAAGGCGGAAAGGTCTATAAAGCTACCAGTTTGGAATATCAAAACTGGAGTGACGACACTTCAAAGTGGGAGGACTACGGTAAGTCTGTAGCTCTTTTGAATGGCACTCAGTATTCCGTTGTTAAAGGAAAACTCCCGAGAACAAGCGGAAGCGGTCTCTACGCAACATTCTCTGAAAACGGGGATTCAGTGACATTTAAAAATAACGGCACCTATACATTTATCGATCCGGAAGGAACTGTGTCTGGACCGTTCACCAACGATAATGGTCTTCTTGCAATGACAATAGAAGGTGAAAAAATGTATGGTTTTTATGACGGAACTTCTTTTTACTTTGTAAACGACTTTCTTACAGAAGTGACATCTGGCTCAGCTGGCTCAAGCTCAGGCAGTTCTTCGGGCAGCTCTTCAGAAATAAGCGAGAGCGGAACTGTAAGAGAACTTTCTTTTACAGAACTCGAAGGAAAGATTTTCAATTACAAAAAAGCCAATGGCGATGACAGATGGTTGAAGTTCGAAGGCGGAAAGGTCTATAAATCTTCGGACAAAACCTATTGGAATGACGACACTTCAGATAATTCTGTAGCTCTTTTGAACGGCACTCAGTATGCTCTTCTTTTAGGAATATTCCCGAGAACAAGCGGAAGCGGTCTCTACGCAACATTCTCTGGAACATTCACTGAAGACGGGCAGCCACTTACAATGTTAGTGACATTTAAAAATAACGGCACCTGTACAATGACCGTTCAGGAAGAAACTTCGTCTGTAACGTTCACCAACAATAATGGTCTTCTTGCAACTCCAATAGAAGGTAAAACAGCGTATTGGTTTTATGACGGAACTTCTATTTACATGATAAACGAGCTTCTTACAGAAGTGACAAACTAAACTGTAGAGGCAGTTTCAAAACTTGCTCTATAGCTTTTAACTGATTTTTCCCGCATTGCAAGGCAAGTGCTACGCAGTGCGGGATTTTTTTTTATGGGCAGATTTTTGCAGGCGAAGATGCGTTTGCCTAATGTAGCTTCCCCCCTTTACTTAAAAATGCAGATTCGCTAGTATATTAGGCACAAGTTTTTATGACAAAGACGTCGGTTTTTTGCATCCGGCGTCTTTTTTTTTGCTTGAGAGGCTTTTATGAAAAATATAGTCATTCCAAAAATCGGAATGCGCATTGTAAAATCTTCGATTTCGGTTGCCATCTGCTTCATCGTTGCCGCAATACGCGGAGGACACGGCATTGTTTTTTATTCCCTGCTTTCTGCACTCTGGTGCATGCAGAGCTATGTTTCCACGACAATGAAAAACGCAGTTCAGCGGATAATCGGCACAGTAACAGGCGCTTTGTACGGCCTGATTTTTCTTGCAGTAAAAGAACACAGCCACATTCCATCATTTATCGCCCTGCATTTGACAGAATCACAACATGAACTTTTTGCCTATTTGAGCTACGGTTTTCTTGTTGCTATTCTGATAATGTTTCTTCTATGGACAACAGTTTTAATCAAAAAAAAGCATGCAAGCTATTTTTCCTGCGTTGTTTTTTTAAGCGTCGCAGTTGCCCACATCGGCGACCAAAATATTTATCTTTTTACATGGAATCGTTTTCTGGACACAATGCTGGGCATTTTCATTGGTGTCGCAGTCAACTGTTTTTCACTGCCAAAGCACAAACATAAGGATGTCCTGTTTGTTTCTGGTGTTGACGGAACTTTGCTCACAGTTGCAAACAACATGAACGACTACTGCAAGGTTGAACTGAATCGCATGCTTGACGAAGGCATGAAATTTACTCTGTCTACAATGCGCACACCAGCAGGACTTATGGAGCTGATGAAAGACATTCGCCTGAATATTCCTGTCATCGCCATGAACGGAGCCGTACTGTACGACGTTCGCAAAAATCATTACGAAAAAGCCGTTTTTGTAAACCATGAATACGTTCAGCCGCTTCTGGACTTTGCCCGGCAAAAAAATCTGTTCTATTTTACAAATGTTTTGATTGACAATTCCCTTGTAATTTTTTATGAACAGTGCGAAGACACGACACAGCAGAATCTTGTCCGCCAGTTAAGCCGTTCCCCCTACAGAAATTATGTAAAGCGAGCCGTTCCTTATGGCGAAAACGTGATTT
The DNA here is from genome assembly GCA_016296655.1 of Treponema sp. GTDB lineage: Bacteria > Spirochaetota > Spirochaetia > Treponematales > Treponemataceae > Treponema_D. The sequence goes on from JAEDIW010000028.1 coordinate 3,418, forward strand.
ATTTTATGATGTTTTACAAAACTCCGGTTATTGAACAGTTTTATGAAGACCTGTGCGCTGCCGGCTGGAACAAAAAAGTCAAAATCTTAAAATATCTTTCAACAGATTTTCCTGGATATTCATACATAAAAATCTATCATCTGGACGTTTCCAAGGAAAACATGCTTGAATATTTGAAATCCACACTGGACATTTCCAAAACCGTCACCTTCGGCACAATTCAAGGCAAGTACGATTATGTTGTTCAGGAAGGCGACAGCAACACCGTAGTCCACACCCTCAAAAAACTCTACGAACCGGTTTTTCCTTTTTTCTAACGGGTAAAAAAGTTTTTTTCTGGGCGTCTCCCGCTGAACGCGGGCCGGGCTATCCGCAGTTCCGGCTTTCGCCTGCATTCTGCAAAACATCTGAACAAGTCAGCTGTTTTGCAGAACGGCTTCGCCGCTGCTACTATCCCTGACGCATTAAAAAATGCACACCGGGCTGCCAGAAAATTACAGGAATGAGCTTTTTGTGTAGTCTTTCAGCCATTTGCCACAGCGGTAATAAATGATGAAAATTACAGCCGTAACAGTCCATGTCATGGGGTAACATGCAAAAGCCATGAGCATTGTTCTGTTTAACGGGAAAATAAAAATCAGCCAGAAAAGCCTGAGTACGCAGACTCCAAAACAGGTTATTACAGTAGGAATGAACGTACAGCCAGTTCCGCGGATTACAGCGGCAAGCAGTTCAACTGGCATGTAAACTACAAAAAACGGACTCAAAAAGCGCATCATGCACAGGCCTGTTTGAATAACTTCGCTGTCTGCCGTAAAAAGTCTGAAAAAGGCTTTGCCAAAAAGCATGAAAAAAAACGTTACGGTCAGGGCAATTGCTCCTCCCATAAACATTCCGTTTTTTGTTCCCTGATGAATTCTTGCAATTTTGCCCGCTCCATAATTCTGCCCTGCAAAAGTTGTAAGGGCAATGGCAAAGGCGTTTATTGTCATCCAGTAAATTGAATCAATTCTGCCGTAAGCGGCCCAGGCTGCAGCGGTTACTGTTCCAAAGGAATTTACATCGGACTGTATAATCAGGTTGGAAATTGTGTAAAAAACAGACTGCATTCCTGCAGGAATTCCAATCTGTACCATTTTTTTCAAAAGATGCGGAGTTACTGCCAGCTTTGAAAATTTCAGACGGAACCCCTGAGATGTGCGTTTCATTTTCACCAGAATTAAAATCATGCTTAAAGTCTGGCACAGTACAGTAGCCCAGGCAGCACCTGCTACGTCTTTTTTTAAAACTACAACAAACAGCAGGTCGAACACAACGTTTGCAGCACAGCCTGCAATCAGAACATAAAGCGGAGTTTTAGAGTCTCCTGTTGCCCTGAAAATTCCTGACCCCATGTTGTAGACGAACATTGGAATCATTCCTGCAAAATAGATTCTCAGGTAACAGACAGACTTGTCGTAAAAATCTGCCGGCGTTTCAATTAATTTCATTGCAAGGGGAGAAATCAGAAATCCTGCTACAGACATTACGGCTCCTGAAATTAAGGCAAGCATTAATGCTGTATGTGAGGCCCTGCTGACTTCGCCTTCATTTTTTGCACCGTAGAATTGTGAAACAATTACGCCGGCTCCACTTGAAATTCCAACAAAAAAGCCTACCAGCAGTGTTACAAAAACTGCTGTTCCTCCGGCAACTGCTGCAAGTGATTCCTTTCCTGCAAACTGCCCCACGATGATTGCATCTGCTGTATTGTAAAGCTGCTGAAAAACCGTTCCAAACAGAATTGGAAAAAAGAACGAAAGCAGTCCTTTCCATACCGGCCCTTCTGTAATGAAGTTTTTATTTTTTTCAGCAGAGTCAAAAGAACTGTTGTTTCTGTCATTGGGATTGACTGATTTGTCCATAGAACGAGTATAGTCAACTCCGTTTTTTTTTCAAGCATCTGCAAAAATCATGAATACGCAGTTTTTTGAATTGGCAGCAAAGGCGCAGGTCTGGACTGCCTGGAAACCGCAAGTATGTTAAAAAAATTGCAGTAGAATTGAACACTTCTGTTGATTGCATTATAATTTGCAAACTAATAATTAACTGCCGCTTCTCAGTACATTGCGAAGCGATTTAAAAAGTCAATGAGGAAGCTGAAACTTCTTCATTTGCTTTTTATGGGAGAAATAAATGTCTAAGTATCCGTTTGAAACGATTGAACCAAAATGGCAGAAGTTTTGGGAAGAAAACAAAACTTTTAAGGCTGTTGAAGATGAAAAATTTCCGAAGGAAAAACGCATGTATGTTCTGGACATGTTTCCATATCCTTCAGCAGCAGGACTTCATGTAGGACATCCTGAAGGCTATACTGCAACAGACATTTACTGCCGTTACCTGCGCATGAACGGCTACAATGTCCTTCATCCGATGGGCTATGATGCCTTTGGACTGCCTGCAGAAAACTATGCAATCAAGACAGGAACTCATCCCAAAACAACAACAAATGCAAATATTGAACATTTTACAAAGCAGATAAAGTCTTTGGGATTTTCTTATGACTGGGACCGCTGTGTTTCAACTTGTGAACCAAATTACTACAAATGGACACAGTGGATTTTTCTTCAACTGTACAAAAAAGGTCTGGCTTATGAAGCAGAAACACCAATCAACTGGTGTCCAAGCTGCATGACAGGTCTTGCAAATGAAGAAGTAAAGGACGGAAAATGTGAACGCTGTGGCGCAGAAGTTACACACAAGACAATCCGTCAGTGGATTTTGAAAATTACAGATTATGCAGACCGTCTGGATGCCGACCTTGAAGGGCTTGACTGGCCGGAAAGCGTAAAGGCAATGCAGCACAACTGGATTGGAAAATCAACAGGTGCAGAAGTTACTTTTACAGTTGCTGACAAAGACGGAAAACCAACTGACAAAAACCTTACAGTTTATACAACAAGATGTGACACACTTTTTGGCGCTACTTACATGGTTGTTTCACCTGAACACAAAATTATTGATTCAATCACTACGCCAGAACAGGCAGAAGCCGTAAAAGCTTATCAGGAAGAAGCAGCAAAAAAATCTGACCTTGAACGAACAGATCTTGCAAAAGATAAAACTGGTGTATTCTCAGGCAGCTATGCAATCAATCCTGTAAACGGAAAACTTATCCCAATCTGGATTGCAGACTACGTACTTATCAGCTATGGAACAGGTGCAATTATGGCCGTTCCTGCACACGATGACCGTGACTGGGAATTTGCAAAAAAATTCAACTTGCCGATTATTGAAGTTCTTAAAAGCGAAGTTGATGTACAAAAACAGGCCTGGACACAGGATGGCATTCATGTTAATTCAGAATTCCTTGACGGGCTGAACAAAGCTGATGCCATTGCAAAAATGCTTGAATTCCTGGAAGAAAAGAAAATCGGCCGCAAGGCAATCAATTACAAGCTGCGTGACTGGGTATTCAGCCGCCAGCGTTACTGGGGAGAACCGATTCCTCTGGTTCATTGTCCAGATTGTGGCACAGTTCCTGTTCCAGAAGAAGAATTGCCTCTTACATTGCCAGAAGTAAAATCTTATCAGCCGACAGGTACTGGTGAATCTCCTCTTGCGGCAATTGACTCCTGGGTTAACTGCAAATGTCCAAAATGCGGAAAACCTGCAAAGCGGGAAACTAACACTATGCCTCAGTGGGGCGGTTCATGCTGGTATTATCTGCGTTATCTCGATGCTCATAATGAAAACCAGTTCTGTACTCCAGAAAAAGAAAAATACTGGATGCCGGTCGACCTTTACATTGGTGGGGCAGAACATGCCGTTCTTCACCTGCTTTATGCCCGTTTCTGGCACAAAGTTCTTTATGACATCGGCGTAGTTTCTACAAAAGAACCATTCCAGCGCCTTGTAAATCAGGGAATGATTACTTCATTTGCTTTCCAGCGCAAAAACAAAACTCTTGTTCCTGTAGATGAAGTTGAACAGAAAGCTGATGGAAAGTATTACGAAAAAGCCACAGGAGAGGAACTTGAACAGATTGTTGCAAAAATGTCTAAGTCCCTTAAAAATGTTGTAAATCCTGATGATGAAATTAAGGCTTACGGTGCAGATTCTGTACGTATGTATGAAATGTTCATGGGACCTCTTACAATGAGCAAGCCATGGTCAACTCAGGGAATCGTCGGAATTCATCGCTTTCTGGAAAAAGTTTGGGCTGTTTCTGAAAAGCCGATGTGCGATATAGACATTTCTGGCAAACTTGAAGATAAGGCTTTGGTTTCTGTACGTAAAACCTTTGCACAAACTGTCAAAAAGGTTACGGAAGATACTGCAACTTTGAATTTCAATACAGCAATCAGCCAGATGATGATTTTTATCAACGAAGTTTCTAAATTGCCTCAGATTCCAAAGGTAATGTGGTCAGATTTTGTAAAAATTCTTTCACCTTATGCACCTCATCTTGGTGAAGAGTTGTGGCAGAAGCTTGGCAACAATGGAACTATTGCTTATGTACAGTGGCCTTCATTTAATGAAGATTTTACAAAGGATGATTCAAAGACCATTGTTGTAATGATTAACGGCAAACTTCGTGATAAATTCGAAGTTTCTGCAGGTACAGCAAAAGAAGAGCTTGAAAAACTTGCCTATGCAACGGAAGGTGCCAGAAAATATATGGAAGGCAAAACTGTTGTAAAAACAGTTGTCGTTCAGGACAAGCTTGTAAATATTGTCGTAAAATAGAAACTGACAGGTTAAACGTGCGCTTCTGCGCACGTCCTTGTCTGCGCCCCTATATATGCAAAAAAAATAATAATTTTTTACTTTTTAATGCTAGATTATTCAGCTTCTTGGTTTATAATAGAAGATATTATGATTTCAAGAAGAAAAATTTTTGCATGTGCAGTTTTTGCTTTGACGTTTTTTTTGCCTCTTAAATTATATGCCCAGAAGAAAAATATCAGGGTTGCACTTTATCCAAACGGAAATTATTCCTATAAACCTGACGGTTCTCTTTTGGGATATGACGTAGACTATCTTGAAAAAATAACTGAATATTCTGATTTAACTTTTTCTTTTATTGAATGTAAAAATCGTGCACAGGCTTTTGAAAAACTTCATAATGATGAGCTTGACTTGATTTGTGCTGTTAATGTGAATGAAAAACTTCCTGAGAATCTGGCGCTCTGCAGATATTATTATGGATTTTTGCTTTCTCTTTTGTATTCAAAAAAATCTTATGACTGTACTTTCAAGGATTACGAAAAAATTGGTAAATCTAGAGTCGGTTTTACTGACGACTCTATTGAAGATTTCAGAATCAAACATTATTTTGAGGAGCATGGAATTTCCCCTGAACTGGTTTATTTCAAGACAGCAACAGAACTGGAAATTGCCCTTAATACTGGCAAGATAGACATTGCAATCGGCAGTCACCGCGAAGTAAATTCTTCCTGCAAAATTCTGGATAGAATAGCTTATACAGGCTACACTTTTGCGTCTTCGGCTGATAAAAAAGAAATTCTGATGGAACTTGACAAGGCCATAACGAACATTGCAACTTATGAACCTGATTTTACAGTAAATTTGCGTAAGCGCTATTTTTCATACCTTTCGGAAACTCCTTTTACAAAAGAAGAAAAAGAATTTGTTGATAATAATAAGGATGTTACGATTTATATTAAGAGGGAATCTTCGCCCATATTTTCTTTTGAAACGAAAAAAAAAGGTGCTTCTGCTGTTTTCTATGATTTGTGCCAGCTTATAGCTTCAAAATCTGGCTTTAACTTTACTTACCGTCCGATTGAAGAAATGCCGGTTTATTCTCAAGGTGAAGAAATTTCTGAAAATTTCAGTCAGATTTTATGTCTTCCAAAAATTGGAAAATGGCAGGAGAATTTGTCAAGCCCTTTCTGGACTGTTGACTTTAGTCTGTATTACAAAATTAACAAAGATGTAGTAACTAACAGAAAACTTACTATTTCTACGGCAGACTACAGTTCTTCTTTCGATGTTATCCGTTCAGAATTTCCGCTGGCAGAAATAGTAAATGATGTTATTTCTGAAAAAGCCATAAAGTCAGTTTTGAAAAATAAATCGGATTTTGCTTTTTTAAATGATTATCTTGCATCTTTTGTCATTCAGCAGATGCGTATAAATAATGTTGCCAAACTGCCAGCATTGACAGTTCCTGTTGACTATCATTTGAAACTTTTTGGACCTGACAAGGATTTGATAAAAAGCATAATCAATAAGGCGATTGCAAACATTTCCCATGAAGAGCTTTCAAGTATTTTGCTGAAACATTATCTTAATGTTTCAACTTCAACAAAAATCCGTAATTCGCTGAAATTTGGTCTGTCCAAAATTATTGTCGCTTTTGTAATTATACTGCTGATGATTGTTGTGCTTATTCTGGCTGTTTCCTATATTTTTGTTGTAAAAGCACAGAATGAAAAGGTACTTAAGGCAGATGCCGCAAAAAGTGAATTCCTTGCACGTATGAGCCATGATATGCGCACGCCGATGAATGGAATTATCGGGCTTTCAAGGCTTGCAAAAGATACGGATGACATCAAAGTAATTTACGATTATCTTGACAAAATCCTTTCTTCTGGTCGCTACCTGCTTGGACTTTTGAATGACATTCTTACGGTTTCAAAAATCGAAGAAAATAAAATGGAAGTCCATGAAGAGCCTGTAAGAGTTGAATATTTTCTTGCCGGTATCATTTCTGTAATTCAGACTCAATCGCAGGAAAAAGGCGTTATTTTTAAGACCGAAATGAAAAACAGGCAGGACAAACCGTTCCAGCTGTTCGACATTCTTCATGTACAGCAGATTGTCATAAATCTTTTGAACAATGCCGTAAAATTTACTCCACGCAGCGGAACTGTGACCTATGAATTTTCAACTTTAGAAAAAAATGGAAAAACTTTTCAGCGTCATGTCATAAGTGATACGGGAATCGGCATGAGTGAAGAATTTATGGAAATCATGTTTGATCCTTTTACGCAGGCTGTAAACCGTCCAAGTGAAAATGGGGTAGGGCTGGGGCTTTCAATCTGTAAAAAGCTTACAGACCTTCTAGGTGGTACTCTCCAGGTAAAAAGTACGCTTGGTGTTGGTTCTGAATTTATAGTTGAAATTCCAACAGAAGTTCTCGAAAAAGAAGATTATGAAACTAGAAAATATTATTCACTCTCCCGGGTAAATGACAACATTTCGTTTACAGACAAAAATATTCTGCTTTGCGAAGACAACGAAATTAATACATTGATTGCAAAAACAATGATTGAAAAAACTGGCTGCAAGGTTGAATGTGCTGAAAACGGCGAAAAAGGTCTTGAAATGTTCAGTGCTTCTCCAAAAAATTACTACAGCCTGATTTTTATGGATATAAGAATGCCGGTAATGGATGGCTACAAGGCTACTAAAAAAATTCGCCAGCTTGAGCGACCCGATGCAAAAACTGTTCCTATTGTTGCATTGAGTGCAAATGCCTTTGCAGAAGATATCCATCACAGTTTGGAATCAGGAATGAATGCTCATATTGTTAAACCTATTGATTTGAAAGAACTTTATGAAGTTATGCTGACTTTTATGGAGCCTTCTACCCCCCCCCACCCGCAGCGACCGTTTAATTATTTGAACAGATGAAACTTAAGAAAATTTTTATTTTTGTAGGCCTTTTACGGTGAACTGCCTGAAAATAATTGCACTTTCCACCTGCAGTATACTTTCAGGGATATTGTCATTCCACTTTATACGAAAAATAAAAATCTGGGCGCCCGGGCGGCAGTTCCAGCCTTCGCTTGCGCTCATCCACCCAGCAAAGCTGCCTTCGCAGCGCAGCTGCTCGGAGACTCGCTCAAAATGCTAGCCGCATTTTGCCGGCTTTCAGCCGTCGCTCCCTAGGTGGACTAAAGGGCTTCCATTGCCTGGCGCAGTAGCAGAATCTGGAAATCATCTTTGAACTTTTTCATTTTATTGACATATACCCCCTGGCGGTATATATTTTCATTAATGGGAGTTGCTATGGCTGACGAGAAATGTCCGCATTGTTCGGGGAAGCACAAAGAGCGCGATGAAAGAGAAAAAAAAGAGCTGATGAACCGCCTGAAAAGAATTGAAGGGCAGGTGAGAGGGCTTGAAGGCATGCTTGAAAACGATGCCTACTGCACGGATATCATCATGCAGGTTACGGCAGTTACAAGTGCTTTGAACAGCTTTAATAAGGTTCTGCTTGGAAATCATATAAAAACCTGTGTTGCAGACAATATCCGTGCCGGAAATGATGATGTGATTGACGAATTAACCCAAACTCTTCAAAAACTAATGAAATAAAGGAGCAAGCTTTTATGGAAAAGTTTAATGTAACTGGCATGAGTTGTGCCGCATGCCAAACTCGTGTTGAAAAGGCTGTAAGTGCAGTTCCAGGTGTAACAAGTTGTGCCGTAAGTTTGCTTACAAATTCTATGGGTGTGGAAGGAACTGCTTCCAGTAATGATATAATAAAGGCAGTAAAAAAAGCAGGTTACGATGCCAGCCTGAAAAAAACAAATTCCGGCGATGCTTCCAGTTCCTGCAATGGCGCAAAAAACTCCAGACAATCCGAGTCAGACTCCTTGCAGGACACGGAATCTCCAAAAATGAAAAAGCGTCTTATTGCATCTGTCATTTTTCTGTTTCCCCTGATGTATGTTTCCATGGGAACCATGTTGTGGCACTGGCCTCTTCCCCCTTTTTTGGACGGAAACCATGTTGCAATGGGGCTTTACGAACTTTTACTTGCCTCTTTTGTGATGGTTATAAATCAAAAATTTTTTGTCAGCGGATTTAAAGCTGTTTTTCATAAATCTCCAAATATGGATACTTTGATTGCACTTGGTGCGACAGCGGCTTTTAGCTACAGTGTTTTTGCACTTTTTGGCATGAGTAAATCTGTTCTTGATGGCAATAACGAACAGATTATGTACTGGATGGACCAGTTTTATTTTGAATCTGCGGCAATGATTTTAACTTTGATTACTGTAGGAAAAATGCTGGAAGCAAAAGCAAAAGGCAGAACTACAAGCGCATTAAAATCTCTTATGAATCTTTCCCCTGAAACTGCCGTTATTCTGGTGGACGGAAAAGAAAAAACTGTCCCTGTAGAAAGCTTAAAAAAAGATGATTTATTTGTTGTGCGGCCAGGGGACAAAATTCCTGTAGATGGAATTGTAGAAAAAGGTCAAAGTGCTGTAAATGAATCGGCTTTAACTGGAGAAAGTATTCCTGTGGAAAAGGCAGTGGGCGACGCTGTCACTTCTGCGACAATCAATACATCAGGCTTTATGGTTTGCCGCGCCACAAGAGTTGGCGAAGATACAACACTTTCACAAATCATTCGGATGGTAAGCGATGCCGCTGCAACTAAAGCGCCAATTGCAAAGATTGCGGACAAAGTTTCAGGCATTTTCGTTCCTGTAGTTATTGCTATTGCTGTAATCACTTTTGCAGTCTGGCTCATTGCAGGACAAACTGTCGGATATGCAATTGCCCGTGCCGTTTCTGTTCTGGTAATCAGCTGTCCATGTGCATTGGGGCTTGCGACTCCTGTGGCTATAATGGTCGGTAACGGTGTTGCAGCAAAATCAGGAATTCTGTTTAAAACTTCAGCATCTCTTGAACATGCTGGACGCACTCAAATCGTAGCACTAGACAAAACTGGCACAATCACAACTGGCATAATGAAAGTAACAGATGTGATTCCTGCAGAAGATGTGGACGAAAATGAACTTATTCAAACTGCCTGCTCTATAGAAGAAAAAAGCGAACATCCAATTTCCAAGGCGCTCGTTCTTTATGCAAAAGAAAAACAAATCAATTCGTTGGAAACAGCGGATTTTACATCAGTTCCAGGAAACGGTTTAAAAGCCCGTATTGGTGATTCTGAAGTTTACGGCGGAAATGCAGAATTCATCAAAAAAATGACAAACCTTTCTCCTGCTGGAAAAACTCTTGATAAACTTTCTGCACAAGGAAAAACACCTGTTATTTTTGCAAAGAAAAATAAAGTTCTTGGCATAATCGCAGTTGCAGATACGATAAAAGACGATTCTGCAAAAGCAGTCAGTCAGCTTAAAAAAATGGGAATTCACACTGTAATGCTCACAGGCGACAATGAAATTGCTGCACGCACAATCGGAAATCAGGCTGGGGTTGATGAAGTTATCGCTTCTGTAAAGCCAGAGGGAAAAGCCGAAGTTATCAAAAAGCTGATGAAAAACGGAAAAGTTGCAATGGTGGGAGATGGAATAAATGATTCACCTGCTCTTACAACTGCTGATGTGGGAATTGCCATTGGAGCTGGGACAGATGTTGCAATAGACGCAGCAGATGTGGTTTTGATGAAAAACTCGCTGATGGATGTAGCTGCGGCAATCAGAATCAGCCGAGAAACACTTCGTAACATTCACGAAAATCTGTTCTGGGCATTTTTCTACAATGCGATTGGAATTCCTCTGGCTGCAGGCTGTTATGCGGCAGCATTTGGCTGGAACTTAAATCCAATGTTCGGAGCTGCTGCAATGGGGCTTTCAAGTTTCTGCGTCGTTACAAATGCATTAAGACTTAATTTTATAAAACCGTACAAAGAAACACAGGGAAAAAGCATCAAAAATCCCGGAAAGGGAAATGATATATTAAAGCAAAATATTCTGGAAACCAGGAATAATTCGGAGGTTTGTAAAATGAAAATTTCAGTAAAGGGAATGATGTGCGGTCATTGCGAAATGCACGTAAAAAAGGCGCTTGAAGCAATCGATGGAGTTACAAATGTATCTGCTTCCCACGAAAAAGGAACAGTAACTTTTGAAACTACAAAGGAAGTTGATGAAGCTCTCATCAAAAAAGCGGTAGCCGATGCAGGTTACGAATACTGCGGAAATTGCTGAAAAAACAGGAAAATTTTTCAGCAAAACGGCAGCTTTCCTGCGTCAGCAACATGGAGGGCTGCCGAAGGCAGGTGCAAGAGCAACTTGTTGCGATGCACCGAGCGGCTTGAGCGAGCCCGAAATACTGCGACCCGAAGCGTAGTGTAACATAGCGGAGGGGGACGCCCTGAAAAATAAAAAAAATTAATCTGAAAAATGTTTTTTTCTATACATTCCAGGTGTGACTCCAAAATGATTTTTGAACTTGCGGCAAAAGCAGGCGGCGGAGTCGAATCCAAAGACCTGCGCAATAAAGTCAATTTTGTCTTCTGTGTTTTTCAATAAATGGTCAGATTTTTTCAGGCGGTACGCAATCAGATAATTTACGGGGGAAACCGTTAAAACTTTGGAAAAAATGTTCAAAGCGGTATTTTTACTGACATTTATCGACGCTTCGTGGTCTCCTTACCTGAAGGCAAATTAATATTATCCAAGAACATTTTTGAATTGTGTGAAATATTACAGGGTAAATCACCCTAAGGTTATAATACTAAAGCATAGAAATGAGGGTTGCTTATGAAAATACCAGATAAAGAAAAGCTTTTTAAGGAACTAACAGATTTGATTACCTCAGAACAAGAAAAAGAATTTTTTGTTCTTTGTGAACTGAAAAAGAATCCAAGCTTTAGCACTGGTGGCTTAAAAAGAAATAACAACGGTTATGACGACTGTGCAATCTTTATGAAGTTTTCTGACGAGCCTATTTCACAATTCAACATTCCAGAAGAAAAAACAAAATCTGCCCATGAAAGCTTTGAAACTGCAAAAAACTACTACGAAAATACATTAGGTGTTTATCGTATATTTCACTTAAAGGACGGTATAAAAACAATCCTTGAAAACAATCTGTGGATTCCAGATGCAGACTTTGTAGAAGAAATCTTTATAAAGCGTCTTGACGACTGGTATTGGAATGAATGGTGCCCTTATGCTGCCAATTTTCTTTCCAAAGAAGACAAAGCCGAACGTTCTAAAAAGTTGAATCTTGTTGCTGAGGTTCTTGAAACTAAACTAAAAGACTTGGCAACTTTCAGTTTTGAAGAAGGTGCAAAAGGAATAATGTAGAAAGGCTCAACGTATACGGAGAAGCTTAATGCCCATTTAAGGAGAGGGTCTTAGAAATCAACAGGGTAAAAGTGAGATAAGTTATAATACTTAAAATAGCATAAATGGAGGCATTTTTATGTTTAAATTTGTATTTAGTTTGAAGAGAAAGACTGTTGAAGAACTTGATAATCTTTATGAAATAATTGATGACCATAATTCCTGGGTGGAAATTCGCAAAAAGGGGGATTCTTCTTATTGGAATGAAACAAAAACATTTGAAGTCTATAAATTTTCAGATGGTGTAAAAAGATTATGTATAGACAAGGGGCTTAGACTTTGTTTTACAGAAAGGGATAATGTCTTTTCGGGCTTGAAATCTATTTATCATTACATGAAAAAAATGGGTTGCAGCGACCTGATACTAGATACCCTTGTAGATACTGCAAAAATGTCAAGAAATCCAAACGTAAAATACAAACAAAGAAAAAAAAATTACGATTCAACCGGAAAATTAGTCAGAAAAGAAAAAGGTTATTATCTGATTTAATTGTTGTCGTGTTCGTGTCTATAATTATCTACAAAAGCCATAATCTGTTCGGTAGTAAATTCCTTTTTTCCAGCATCACCAAACCACGTGATAAGAACGGACTGTATTAAATCATACTTGTTTTCAACGCCTAAATTTTTACGGAATTATCCCATCACGCACTTAAAATAAATTTTGACGTTTCAGAAAAAAGTCCTATGTTAATGAATGTTGTTTCAGACAGAACAACAGATTTGTCGGTTCTTTTAATATATTGTTATGGCAGAGTATTCTCATTGCATAAAAATTGTGTTAATATTTAAAAAGGCATCTGGAACATCGGAAAGGGCAGCCGAGAGATTAAGGGCTTTTGCCACCGTCTTTATGGGGAATTGCCCGTCCCCCTAGATGCCTGTTTTAACATCTTTAAAAATCCATTCTCATCTACTTTTCTCCAATCTACAACTTCAGTGTAATTGTAATCGTTATTAAAATCTAAAACGCTTACATAAAAGTAATCTTCACATTTTATGAAAGAGTAGTAATTTGGTTTGCTATCTTTTTTGCATAGTAATACTGTATCACCTTCATAAATGGCTTTTTGAAGAATTTCTTTGTTTTTATCAAACTTTATTTCATCGTGTTGGTCTTTATTCCTCGGAATTATCCCATCACGCACTTAAAATAAATTTTGACGTTTTTGGAAAAAGTCCTATGTTAATGAATGTTGTTTCAGACAGAATAACAGATTTGTCGGTTCTTTTAATATATTGTTATGGCAAAGCGTTCTGGTTGCTTGAAACTTACAGGGTAAAATCAAAAAGAGTTATAATATTTAAGTTGAAAAAAGAGGGGTTGAATTATGAAAATCAATGAAATTGAGAACCTGTATGTTGTAAAAGTTTGCACAAAGAAAAGCTCAGCTCAGTATGCACACATTTATGAAAACACCCCCGACATTACTCAGTTATTTCCAAAAAGCAGGTTGTTTTCTTTAAGAGATGGCTTGTCATACATTATAAAGCATGACTTGAAAATCTATCTTTTCGATGGTTTGCGAGATAAAGAAGTGGATTCAGCTATAAAGGATTATCTTTTGGCTAATGGATTGTCTGAGAACAACATACGATAAAGATTATTTTTTATGATAATTTTTCTCTGGATGTAATCTGAAAAATCCTCTTCATGAAGATTTACTGTATCACCTGGATCTATACCAATGATAGACATTAGCTTCTCTAGAAAGTTAGTGATACTACAGATAGAAATGTCCGTTCGCTTTGAAACTTCTTGATAAACCCTGTCTATAAAAAGGCTGGAGGGTGTGGAAAGATTAGCTGAACTTGCTTTGGTTTTTTCTGGAGCATCCGATGAAACAGAAAATTTGACCAGCGACGGTAGAATGCCCTCACACTTTAACAATTTTTTTGTTAATATTAAGTGTATGAGGATATAATTCCGAAAATAAATAATTGAAAGGAAATCACGGAGAAAATTATGGAAAAACCAAATTATAAAAAAACTCTTCGAGCCTGTTATCTTGGGTTCATTACACAGGCAATCTGTGCAAACTTTGCACCGCTTTTGTTTTTGACATTTCACAAAGATTATAGGATTCCGCTTGGACTTATTGCGCTCATTCCAGTTACATTCTTTTTTACGCAGCTTGTAGTTGATATTTTCTGCGCAAAATTTGTGGACAGAATCGGCTATCGTGTAAGTATTGTTGCGTCAGAAGCCTTTTCAGCTTTAGGATTAATCTTTCTGGCTTTTTTACCAGAAATTTTCCCGGCAGAAAGAGCTTTTACAGGAATTATAATCAGCGTAATCCTTTATGCAATTGGAAGCGGGTTAATCGAAGTGCTTTGTTCACCGATAGTCGAAGCATGTCCGTTTGAAAATAAAGAAAAAACAATGAGTCTCCTGCACAGTTTCTACTGCTGGGGATGGCTTTGCGTAACAGTTATTTCTACAATATTATTCACGTTTTTAGGTTTGCAAAACTGGAAAATTATTTCCTGTTTATGGGCACTCATTCCGCTTTACAATATTTACAACTTTGTAACCTGCCCAATTGAAAAACTCGTGGACGACGGCAAAGGTATGAAAATTCTGGAATTACTTAAAACACCGGTTTTTTATGCTGCCGTCATACTTATGATGTGTTCAGGCGCATCAGAACTTTCCATGGCACAATGGGCATCAGCATTTGTAGAATCAGGGCTAGGATTTTCAAAAACGGTGTGCGATTTTGCAGGCCCCTGCCTTTTTGCCGTAACAATGGGAATCTGCCGTGTATTTTACGGAAAATTCGGCGAAAAAGTAGAACTTTCCAAATTCATGACGGGTTCTGGAATCCTCTGCCTTTTCTGCTACATACTGGCTTCGCTTTTCAAAAATCCGGTAATAGCATTAACCGGCTGCATAATGTGCGGTTTTTCAGTAGGCATCATGTGGCCTGGAACTTTGAGCATAACTTCCAAAAAACTGCCAGCCGGTGGAACTGCAATGTTTGCTCTTTTAGCAATGGCAGGGGATTTAGGCGGGGCAATGGGACCTGGCATAGTCGGAATGATTTCGCAAAAAAACGGAGACAATCTTCAGGCAGGACTTTTCGCTGGCAGCATTTTCCCAGTCATTCTGATTGTATTCCTTGTAATTTTCAAAATGATGAAAGGGAAAAAATAATTTTTATATTTCCAAGTTAAATACTTGACAAAAAAAAATAGATTATATATATTATTTTCACATTGCATTCCCCGATTGTGTAATGGTAGCACCTCAGATTCTGGTTCTGATTGTGGGGGTTCGAATCCTCCTTGGGGAACTAAAGCTGACTTTACAGTCAGCTTTTTTTGTAGGTCCCTTCGAATATCGGTTTAGTTCGCGACCCTCTCAAGGTTGAAAGACGGGTTCGATTCCCGTAGGGACCGTAAAAGAAGCTTTCGGGCTTCTTTTTTTTTGCGGATTAAAAATCGGCAGAGGCGGACAGGCATCAGACTTGCAAAGTTTTTCAGTCAAATAATATTTTTTTTTACAGATTTTTCTTAAATTATCCCTTATTTGTAAAAGTATTCCATTTTTTTTCTTTCTTTTGTATAATCATATAAAAAGTAAAAAAGGTTTTATATGATTGCTAATAGTGAAAAAACAGATTTTTCTCAATTTAATAAAGTTCCTGTTCCAATTGCACTGGTGCGGACTGGCTTTGCAGATGATTTTTCTGTAAATTCGCTCACTGTTGAATTTCTTAATGAAAGTTTTACAGAACTTTCTCATGATTTTGACGATTATCTTGCTGTAACTCAGAATTTCATGACGATAATACCACCGGCTTTGGACTTGTATACTGTTGTAAGTCATGTTCTGCAGACAAATACACGTTTTGAAAATGATTTCAGATGCAAGGGGAATAACAAGTGGTATCATCTGGTTATTCAAAAGTATAACGAAGAATACTGCATTTTCATAGTTTATGACATTACTGCAAGCAAAATGACTGAATCTGTGTTAAAAAAATACAGGAATCTGGATTTGCTTACAGGTCTTTTTAATTATATCCGCTTTAAAAAAGATTTGGATAAGGCCATTGAATATTCTGAAAAGAAAAATAAAAATCTTGCGCTT
Organism: Treponema sp.; assembly: GCA_016296655.1. Taxonomy (GTDB): domain Bacteria; phylum Spirochaetota; class Spirochaetia; order Treponematales; family Treponemataceae; genus Treponema_D. Next base: position 19,579 of record JAEDIW010000028.1, read on the forward strand.
GTTCTTATGGACTTGGACAATCTTGGCACTATAAATGATTTGTATGGCCGTGAATTTGGCAGTGAAATAATCATCACCTGTGGGGAAATCTTACAGTCCTATAATATAGGAAAATCAATGGCTTACCGTCTGGAAGGCGACGAATTTGCTGTAATTATCCGTGATGCTGAAGAATTTAATGACATTGAAGCCTTTGTAAGACAGTTGTTTTTTACTTTTTCGGAAAGCCAGATAAAAATATCTATGGGCATTGCAGTTGCCTCGCCAGAGATGAATTTTCAGCATCTGTTCAGGAACGCACATCTGGCACTGACAGAGGTCAAAAGAAACGGCAAAAATGATTATGATTTTTTCAGGGAATCCATGTACCGTAAATTCCTTTCAGAAACGGATATCAGCATTCAAATTGAAAAAGCCCTCGAAAATAATGAATTTGAACTTTACTTTCAGCCTCAGTATTTTCTCGACGGGAAAAATCTTAGGGGTTTTGAATCTTTGATACGCTGGCATGACCATAAAGCCGGAATCAGAATGCCTTCGGATTTTATACCTGCAGCTGAGCAGACTAATGCAATTCATGCTTTGGGCGACTGGATTTTGGAAAATGCCATCAAAACTTTGGGAGCCTGGCAGAAAGATTTTTCATTTAAAGGTATTCTTTCTGTGAATATTTCATCTCTTCAGCTTTTGAATCCGATTTTTATGCTTAACCTTCAGAAGCATATTGATAAATATGAAATTAATCCTGCACAGCTGGAACTTGAAATTACAGAAAGTATTTTCATTTCTGATACGCAAAGAGCTTTGGGAATCCTGGAAAAAATTCACAATATGGGAATAAAAATTTCACTTGACGATTTTGGCACTGGGTATTCATCTCTTCAATATCTTGCAAAACTTCCAGCCCAGACTTTAAAAATCGATAAAACTTTTATTGATGAACTTGTAAAAGAGAAGGACGGAGGAATCAATAAGGAAATTCTCAATGCTGTTTTTACTTTATGCAGGAATTCAAAAATTGAAACGATTGCAGAAGGTGTTGAACTTCCTGAACAGCTTTCCATTTTAAACGGCATGAACTGTAACTGCGTTCAGGGATTTTTATGGGGCAAGCCTCTGTGTAAATCTGAATGTGAAAAGCTTTTCAGTAATTAGCCTGAATTTCTAGTTTTTAGTGGCAGGAATGTCAAGGTTTTAAGCGTTAGCGAGCCGAACCATTTTAAAACTCAACATTCGCACTATTTATAGAAAGTGTATGAATTTTTACCCGATTTTTTTGATTCATACAGAGCTTTGTCGGCACATTGCATAAGCTGGGAAACGTTTGTTCCAAAATCTGGCGAAAGGGCAACTCCAATACTTGTCGAAACTGTAATTTTTTTATTGTCTTTTTCGTATTCAATTGAAAGATTTTCCAGTGTCCATTTTAGTTTTTCTTCCAGAGTTGCAAGTGGAATTTCTTTTACCAGAATGCAGAATTCGTCTCCGCCGAATCTTGAGATAATGTCATAGTTTGAGAAAATAACCTGAAGCTTGCTGGCAACTTTTGTTAAAATTTCATCGCCTGCAAGATGTCCGAAAGTGTCGTTTACTTTCTTAAAATTATCCAAATCAATAAAAACCATTGCAGATTTTTTCTGATGGGGCATATCCAGGTATTTTTGGGCAAGCGATGCAAAAATTTCTTTTCTGTACAGGCCTGTAAGGCTGTCAATTTGTGTCTGATGAAGAATCTTTTTGCGTTCTTTTTCATCTTTGTCAATGTTTTCAATTCTACCGATAATTTGCGTAACTGTATCTTTTTCAACTACCGGCATAAGCGAAATTTTGTACCATGTCAGCGAATTGTCAAAGTTCAGGCGCAGCTTGCGTTCCCGTTTTTCTTTATGTTCAAAAACTTCATAGAGCGTCGTCGAAAAATTCAAGTAATCTTCTTTGTAGATTTTCCAGTTATTGAAAAAATCTGCTCCTGAATAGTGCTTTGGCATGAAATCACCGAAATTTCTGTAAATGAGTGAAGAATTATAAACTTCGCCAGTAATCAGATTTATGTCGAAGTACATGTCATGGGAATTTTCCAGGAATAGTTTATAGCGTTCCTTTTTTTGTTCCAGCTGTTCAAGCAGTTTTTCTTGAAAGGAAATGTCAACTAAAACGCAGTTTATTTCATCCTGTTCTTTTCCATTGTTTTCATTTGAAACAAAAGTTCCGTTTGCAATAATTGGAATATATGTGTTGTCCCTGCGCTTTATTCTGAATTTTAAGGAAAAGTGTTCTTTTGTTTTCATAACAAGCACTGCAACTTCTGTAACTGACTTAACATCATCGGGGTGAATCAGGCTTCTGAAATCAATGTTCTTAAAAGCAAACATGTCATTTTCATCATATTGAATCATGTTTAAAAAGCCTTTATTGCAGTAGACAATTTTTATCATGCCGTCAATATTCTGTAATGTGATTACTCCACCGTTTATATTGTTCGTTATAGCCTGCAGTTGATTTTCTCTTTTCTTTATTTTTGCCAGATCCGCTGCCTTTTGCCGTATCGAAATAATCAAAATCAGGATTATAAATGCAACCATGCCGAAAATAACGCCGATTTCTTTTCTGTTTTCATAGATAAATGCTGAAAAAAAGGAATTATCACCACGGAAAAGTGAATTTTTTGAAATAATCTGAGATAAATCCGTGTTTGTAATGTGCTGAATGCCCTTATTCAGAATGGCTAACAGCATCCGTGCTTCTTCGCTTGAATTGAAATTTTCGTCATTTTTTAAGAATGTTATGACGGCATTTTCTTCAATGATTTCTTTTGGAACTATGCAGAGGTTGCGGTATTTTTCATTTTTGAGTGTGTGCTCTGCAATAAAACTATTTACAAGCGCAAAATCTGTCTGTTTTTGTAAAACTGAGTCAAAAGCCTGCTCAATTTCCGGCAAATTTATAGAAGAACAGTTAGGAAAAAAATCTTTCAGAAGAATTCTGTCCTTTCCGGAAACTGTATGGATTGCAACATTGTATTGTTCATTCTGTCTGAAAGGTTCATTTTTTCTGCCTACAAAAACTTTCTGGCTAATGAAAAAAGGTGCCGTTGACATGAGTTTTTCATGCCGGAAAAAATAAAAATCATCCTGAATCTGTGGAATTAAAGAAATTTTATTTTCCTTGATGAACTGAGTCTGAGATTTTTCATCTTTTTCAGGAATTTCAATAAAAGTGAATTTCAGACCTGTCAATGATGCAAGCAGTTCAAAAATATCTTTTTCAATACCTGCTGCTTCTCCTGAAATTTTATCGGTATAAAAGAAAGGTCTTAATTTTCCTGTATAGCCGACTTTTAGCGGAGGAAAGGATTTTGCAAAGTTTTTTTCTGCCTGGGTAAATGGTTTTGGATAAACGTGATTTAAAAATTTATGAATCAGTTTTTGGATGAATACTGGATTTTCAGAAACAATGTAGGACAGAGCTTTGTTCAGTTCGTGTGAAATTTCATTGTTTTCCCTGCTCATGACAAAAAATACAGGTACTGTGTTAAAATTTGCAATCAGTTTTGTATTTCGTTCAGCAGAAAGCATATTCGTAAGGATGCAGTCAACTTCATTGTTTGAAAAAGCCCTGAAAAGCTCGTCTTTTAGTTCGAAATATTTTGTCTGCGGCAAAAAACTATTCTTCTTTGCATAGTCAAAAAAAGATTCCTTTATTTTTTCATTATCTAGAAGTCCGATTTTCATGCGGCTTAAAGCATCAAAATCTTCATAGCCTGTATTTCTGTCTTTTTTTGTAAAAATTCCAAGACTGTCGGTGCATATCTGGTATGACGAAAATGAAAAATCATCAGATGCCATAGAATGAATTCCTGGAGCCATGATGTCAATTTCTCTATTTCTTAAAAGATTTTCTGCATTTTTTAAGTTCCCGGTATCTGTAAATTTATATTCCCAGCCTGTATATTCTGAAACTTTTTCGAGCAGTTTAATTACAAATCCCTGTGGTCTGCCTTCTGCATCGAAATATTGAAAGTTTCCTAAATTGAAGATTCCTATGCGGACGACATTGTTTTCCATATTCTGCTTTGCTGAGGTATTGTTATTTTTGTATGGAATTTCTGCAAAGGAAAAAGAAGTCAGTGAAATTACAATATAAAGAGCTGAAAGAAAACGTTTCATATTATAATTATATTCCTGCCTTTGAATAAAAGCTATAAGGACATTTTCAAAATACAAATTTTCGATGTTTTTAAGGGGTATTTTAAATGAATCAGATGAATTTAAATGTTTTCAGAACTGATTTTATTGATTCTGGTTTTTATGAAAAATTTGCAGAAAAAAAGGGTTTTAGTGTTGCAACAGATTTTTCCATGTCTTATAATAAGGTTTGACAGCATTGTTAAAAAATACTACATTTTTTTTAATAATACTTAATTTTTTAATAAAAACAGCAAGCGGAGGCATTTTTTATGAATACAGAAAACATTGACTGGGGCAACCTTGCTTTTGGTTATGTAAAAACTGACAGTCGTTTTGTTTCAAATTACAAAAACGGCAAATGGGATAGCGGAAAACTCACATCTGATGATGCAGTTGTCATTTCTGAATGTGCAGGTGTACTTCAGTATGCACAGACTTGTTTTGAAGGCTTAAAGGCTTATACGACTGAAGATGGACGTGTCGTAACTTTCCGTCCTGATTTGAATGCATTACGTATGCAGGATTCCTGCAAGCGCCTTGAAATGCCTGTTTTCCCGAAAGATGATTTTATTCGGGCTGTCCTTGCAGTTGTAAAGGCAAACATCAAATGGGTGCCTCCTTATGGAAGCGGTGCAACTTTCTACGTTCGCCCTTATATGTTCGGAAGTAGTGCTGTAATTGGTGTAAAACCTGCAGATGAGTATCAGTTCAGAATTTTTGGAACTCCTGTAGGTCCGTATTTTAAAGGCGGAATCAAACCTATAACAGTTCGCATTTCTGATATTGACCGTGCAGCTCCTCATGGAACTGGTGACATAAAAGCTGGTCTTAACTATGCCATGAGCCTCCATAATATTGTAGATGCCCACAAAAACGGCTATGCCGAAAATATGTACCTTGATCCTGCATCACATACATATATAGAAGAAACTGGTGGCGCAAACATTCTGTTTGTTACAAAAGATGGCAAACTTGTTACACCGAAATCAGGAAGCATTCTTCCTTCAATTACACGCCGTTCACTTGTTGAAGTTGCCCGTGATTACCTGCACATGGAAGTTGAAGAGCGTGCTGTAAATAAGTCAGAACTTGCAGATTTTACTGAATGTGGTCTTTGCGGAACAGCTGCAGTTATTTCTCCAATTGGAAAAATTGTTGACCATGGCAAGGAAATTGTCTACGGTCAGGACAGTATGGGACCTGTTTTGCAGAAATTGTACGACACTCTTACAGGTATGCAGATGGGACGTATTCCAGCTCCAGACGGCTGGATTTACGAAGTAAAATAGTTTTTGCATATTTCATTCCAAAAAGGGGCTGTCTGAAATGTGTCATGCTGAATTTAGTTCAGCATCTACACTATACTTTGAATTTTTCAGACAGCCCCATAATTTTCTGATACACTTCTAAATCTACTGGACGGCTGCATTAAGATATGTTGATTCTGTTTGTTTCTGCAGAAATTCAATGCTTGCGTCAAACTACATTGTTTTGGTAAAATCAGGCTATGAACATAATTTCTTGGAACGTTAATGGAATCCGCGCTGTTGAAAAAAAAGGTTTTATCCCCTGGCTTCTTGATTGCGGAGCTGATGTAGTGTGCATTCAGGAAACAAAGGCAAACCCTGGACAGCTTTCCCCAGAACTTTTATCGCCTTCAGTCTCTAGAGTTGATGGAGGCAATGTAACTTATCATTCTTATTTTTCTTCTGCCAAAAAGCCTGGTTATTCAGGAACTGCCATTTATTCATTAAAAGAACCAGACAATGTTACCAATATGGGGATTTCTGCGTTTGATGACGAAGGTCGGGTAACGACTGCTTTTTTTGGAAAAACTGCCGTAATAAGTGCCTATTTTCCAAATAGCCAGGCTGAGGGAGCACGGTTACCTTATAAACTTGATTTTTGCCGTGAAATGCTGGCGTATTGTGACAAACTGGTTAAGCAGGGCTTTAATATTGTTTTGTGCGGAGATTACAACATTGCCCATAAGCCCATTGATCTTGCAAATCCAAAAGCAAATGAAGGAAATCCTGGCTATCTGCCTGAAGAAAGGGAATGGATGGAACTGTTTACTCAGTCCGGCTATGCAGACACATTCAGGCATTTCTGCAAAGAACCTGCGCAGTACACTTGGTGGAGTTACCGTTTTCATGCTAGAGAAAAAAATATAGGGTGGCGTATTGACTATCAGTGTGTAAATGACAGTTTTTTATCCGCTGTAAAATCTTCTGAAATTTTAAAAGATATTATGGGTAGTGACCATTGCCCTGTAAAAATTGTTTTAAGCGACTGACTTCTGCATAGTGATTTTCAAAGCTCTGCCGTTTTCAATGGTTTGTATTACCCCTTAAATAAAAAGCCCTTTCAGAACTTCTGAAAGGGCTTTTGTTTTGTTATAGAATCAAAATCTGTTTCTACTCAGGTTAGATTAGAACTTTGCGACTTCAATAGCCTTTACTGTGTAAGAATATTTTCTTTCATTGATTGTAAAGTTAAGTTCTTCTCCAACTTTGTGGTCAAGCAACTCATTGCCGAACGGAGACATGTAAGAAATGACTCCATTGTCAGGATCTGATTCCCATGGTCCAAGAATTGTGTATACTTCGTCTGAACCGTTTTCTTTGTTTGTAAGCGTAACTTTTGTTGCAAAAGAAATAATTGCAGTTGTAACCATTGTAGGGTCAAAGATGACTGCACGGTTAAGTTCTTCCTGAAGTTTTGCCAGCTGAACAGCCAGATAATGCTGATGTTCTTTTGCAGCCTTGTATTCTGCATTTTCCTTCAAGTCGCCCTGTGCACGAGCTTCTCCAATTTCCTTTGCATTTGCAGGAATTTCAACATTCTGAATATGATCAGCTTCGTTCTTCTTTTCTTCGAGTTTTTTAGCAGTAACGAGCATCCCCTTTGGTACAACAGACTTTTCTTCTGTTGTATGGAATTTGAAGTTTGGATATTTTTCAAGAATTCGGTTACGAACAGTAGCCTTAGATGAAGCATCCAAATCAACAATATCATCAATCAAAGTATAAATGCGGGTAATCGTGTCTTCGTTGTTTTCAAGCAGATATTTGAGCAGAATTTCTTCCTTGAAAAGCAAAGTTGTAATAGCCTTGTTGATTTTTTTGTTTTCTGTAGTGTTTACATGATTGTTGATTTCACGGAAAGTCTGTGAAACTATGTTGAGCAATGAAATAAGCTGTTTTTCGTAGCTTACGCCTGCTTCCTTGAACCAATCTTCATTCTGACATTCTTTGAAAAGGTATAATGCAGATTCGCGGTATTCACGTGAATTTTCAAAACTTGCCTGAACCAGTTTCTGAACTTTTTCAACACAACCTGCATTGATGAGAATCTTAATCATGTCACCTGAAAGTACAGTCGGGAAAAGCCTTACATACTGGTCAGCCCAATCCGGCAACATTCTTATTGCCTGCAGGAAGTCATGACGCAGGGTTGTATTTTTTGAGTCTTTTAACAAATTGTACATTTCGCGAGGATTGTCGATGTCATTGTAAATTTCCTGGAATGTATATTTCAAAGGATATGCCAAAGCAGGAATTTTTGTATTTATGTCGCGGACAACCAGATATGCTGCAAGAATCTGTTCATTTACTTTTGTAATTGTTTTTACAAAGCCTGTGAAATAACTGAACATATCTGCAAAAAGTTCGCTGCCTTTGTCTGTTTCATCAGCATTAACAAACTTCATGAGAATGTCGATTCTTGCAAAGAACTGTTTCTGTGCCTTGAATTCATTTGAAAGCTTTTCTTCCAGACTGATTTCATGTTCACGGACAGTGTACATATTGATGTCATTTGGATTTACACCGAATGATGAATCTGATTCAAGAATTTTCTTTGCAGCTGAATTCCAAGAAGTCCATTCACCTGGTGTTAAAATAGAAGGAACAAGTTCTGCCTTGATGCGCTTAAAGTCACAGTTGTTGTCAAAACTCTTGATGATTATTTTCAAAGCCTGTGTTTTGTCGTCTTTGATAAGTTTTGCAAGTTCTTCCTTTTTCTTTGTTGCTTTAAGAACCCAGATGTGTTCTTTTGAAAGAGGAATGAGGGCACTTACAGCCATTTTCAAAGACATTGTGTTGTAGACCTTTTTCTTTTTCTTTGGGTCTTTTTTAGAAACTTCTGTTTTTCCAAACCAGATGTAAAGGTTGTCGCCTTCAAGCTTGCCAATCTGACCTACACCCCATGATTTGTGGAAAACATAACTTCCAGTGTCAAAAGCAATGTGTTTTTCAAAGTCGCTGATTGCTTCAAAAACGTTTCTGAAATTTTGAGAAAGATTTGAAGAACGGATATAGTCTTCAAGCTGGCTGTGTCCTGCATATTTGCTTCTAAAACAGTCTGTAATTTCGCGACGACCCCAGTTATCTTTTGGATCGATGGAAAGAACAAGCTTTACAATATCAATTGCAGTATCCCATTTCTGGTTTGTCTTGTAGTATTTATAAAGTTCCTGCATGAGAAGTGCACTTTTGTCTTCGCTGATGGTTTTTGCAATTTTTCTCTGTACAAGAAGGAAGAAGTCGATTTCATCTGGAATTATACTTATAAGAAGTTTCCACATTTCTGTGAGTGCATTCAGATTTTTTGTGCTTACGTAGCGGAGTAAAGCTTTTTTATAGAAAGCAATTGCATTTTCCATGTCATTTTCTTTCTGATAGTGTTCGGCAAGTGCTTTTGCAAGGTCTGCTTCTTCATAGTCGAGTTTTACAATCTGTTCATAAATTTCCCAGACCTTAGGATTGTTTTCAGTTTTATAAAATTCTGCAAGTGTGCGCAGTGCAAATTTATTATTTGGATCATCTGAAAGAATTGATTCGCAAAGATATTCTACGACATTTTCTTTATGATTTTTCTGGAAAATATCGACAAGCGTAATAAGTGCGGAATTGTCAAGCGAGCCTTTGCCCAAACCGAGAATGCCAGAAAAATAAAGGGCGATGATACTGTCCTTTGTATGAGTGAGATGCTCATCGCAAATTGCCTTGATTTCATCTACGCAGTTTTCATTGCGTGCCTTTTCGATAATGGTTGCAAGTTCCATCAAATTATTTTTTGTGTAATTACTGATGGTTGCCCGTGTCCAGGTTTCTTCTTTCAACATTTCCTGAACGTTTTTAACCAATTCTTCAGACATAAAAATCTCCTTTGTCTTGTGTTACCGTTTTCCGGAGTTATTTTACGAATAATGAATATATTGCCGGATCCAATATTTTTATTTTTAATAAAATCTGATTGATTTTTGACTGTTCTGTATTTGTAAGAACATAATGGTCAATCAACCAGAAATAGAGGTTTATAAGCCTGGGTGTCAGAATGTTTGTATCGCTGGACGGATCTTTTGATTCGTTTTCCTTTGCATAAATTTCCTGTTTGAGTCTTCCGACTTCCTGCGAGCGCAATTCACGTTTTACTGTAAAAATGCCAAACAGAACGCCGTAAACAGGTATCCATTCTTGAAGCACAGCACCTGTAAGCCCCTTGTCTGATACTTTACGAATCAGACAGCAGATTAACTCGGAGTCAAGAAAGCATAAGTCTATTTTCTGCGGATCCAGAAAAAAGGCTTCCCTGAATAAAACTTTGGCTTTGCGTTCTTCTCCACAAAGCGCAAAACAGTCTGCTAGTTCTGCCAGTACTGCTGCTGAACCTGAAAAAAGACTGTTTGCTTCGAGAAGGCAGTTTTTTGCCGTTTCGTATTCACCGAATTTTTTATAACATAACCCAATTTTACGGCAGATTTCTGCTCTTTGCCTTGGATCCTGTTCATTTGCCAACTTACTGTAATTTTCCAGCGCAAGTGTAAAAAAACCACGTCGTGCGGAATATAAAATTGTTTGTGGCATGTGATCGCGCGCAGCTGTGCTTTCAAATGATTTCCATTCATTTATGATAATTTCACCACTTTCAAAAGAATCTTCTGCAGATTCTGCCTGTCGAATGGAATTTATCATAAAATGACAGCAGTTAAGCGCAAAAAGAATCTCTTTGCTGTCCAAAGCGGTTTCTGCTGCAATCTGTAAAAGCTGCTTGGCTTCTTCCGGCCTGCCAGCGTTGAGGAATCCGTTCGCTTTTGTTAGATTTTCCTGTATTTGAATTCCCATAGCGCGTATCTTTCATTATATCAAAATGACTTCTTTAGTCAATTAAAAAAGCCTAAAAATCAAGTGAAAAAGGGCAATATTTATACATTGCTTTTATGAGTCTGTCAATAGTTTTTTTATATTTTTTTTACGGGATATGCAGCAAAATATTTTGCCACTATTTTTTCATCATTCTGTCAGACTGCGCACAGAAAATCAGCGCTGCTGTTAAAGTTAAAGTTTCAGTTACAGGGGCGGTGAGCCAGATTCCGTCCATTCCCCATATTGATGGGAAAACGAAAATTGTAATGAGCAGAATGAGAATCCCTCGCAGGAAGGCAATCACGGCGGACTGTTTTGGGCAGCTGATAGAAGTAAAGTACATGGAACCTGCCAGATTAAAGCCCTGCAGCAAAAACTCAAGCGTAAAGATTTTAAATCCACGGCTTACCATATTGATGATTTGTGTGTCATCAACAAAAATTGAACAGTAAAATCTTCCAGCGAAAAATAAGGTTACTGCAAAAACTACTCCGACACAAAACACAATGCGGTTCGTAATTTTTCTTAAATCTATGCATAATTTTTTTTCTTTTGCCCCGAAACAAAAACTTACAAGGGGTGCCATACCTTCGCAAAGTCCGATTGCAATCATACTGAAGATAAACATTGAATATCCGAGAATCGTAAAAGAAGCAACTCCGTTTTCGCCCACATATTTCAGCAAAACAAAGTTATAGCAGAACATGCTGATGCAGCCAGCAAGTTCACCGATACATTCTGAACTTCCGTTGAAAAATGTCTGTTTTACTGTGTCTGTGTCAAACTTAAACTTACAAAAGTTCAAAAGGATTTGAGATGGATTTTTTGACCGTCTGAACAGAAAATATAAAGTGTTTATTGTGACCGAAATGCTCAAAGATATAAGTGATGCAAAAATCAAGCCGCGAATTCCAAAGCCGAATTTTGCAGTAAACAGAAAATCGAGGAAGGCGTTCAAAAGAATAGAAAGTGCATTTACACCCATGTAAACCTGCGGTTCGCCGTCTGCACGCAAAAACATTCCGTAGCACGAGTCAATAATCATTAGCGGGGCTGAAAAAAGAAAAACAGAATAATACTGCTTAAAAAGTACTGCAACTTCGCCCTGAGCTTTGAGAAGTCGAAGCATCGGATTAAAAAGAAAAAATGAGGCTAGAGAAATCGCAATTCCAACGCAAAGAACAAGAAACATGGACTGGCTGAAAGTGTTGTTTGCTCGAGGTTTGTCCCCGCTTCCAATTGCAATACCAGAAATTACACTTCCGCCAACGCCAATCATAAGACCTGCGGCAAGATAAAAATACAAAAGTGGAAGTCCAAGATTGATGGCAACCAGAGCCTGCGAACCAATATAATTTCCGGCAAAATAACCGTCGACAATAGTGATTAGCGATGTCATCAACATTCCGATTGTTGCAGGAATGCCGAACTGCAAAATACTTTTTGTTTTGTTCAGTTTGATTTTTTCAATTTCCATAAAATTTTACTCCTTGAAGTAGAATCTACAATGATATGGAAAAATATACTTCTGAATTCGTGCGGAATTAAAATTATTTTAAAAGGACAAATGTCGAGTTTTGAATTTTTATTTTTAGGGTGGCTTTTTGCTTCGCAAAAATCAGGCTTTTCAGGGTTACGCTATCGCTTCATTCCTTCGCTCCGCTTCGGAACTGGCTTCGCCAGCCCTTACAATCCTTGCCACGGTTTGTAAATCAAATACTCGAAATTGAACCTAAAAGATTTTCGAGGTCTGTTCCTGCTTGTGCTGTGAGTTTTGGGGCGTTGCGGGGCAGCTTTGAAAAGAATTTTGCCCCGCTGGAAGGGGTGGCGGACAAGTAACAAAGCGGAGGGAATCGGCACTGCTTGCAGGGACGATTCGTGGAGCGACTTGCTTGGGAGACAGGGGAAGGCTTTCCCCTCCTTAAATCTGCTTTTTTTTAATAAACAAAGCAAAATCAAGTGAATAAAAACAGGGGTTATGATAAAATTAACCTGAGGTAAAAAAGTGGAAGCCTTAGCATAAAAATGATTGAAAATCAGATTGTAAACAAAGCAATAGATTATATTTTTTCTCATATCGAAAAGGAGCTTTCTGTTGATGGGATTTCGCAGTACGTTGGGTATTCAAAATTCTACCTTACACGAATTTTCAAAGCTGAAACTGGCGAAAGTATTTACTCATTTATAAAAAGGCTGAAAGTTGAACAGAGTGCATGGCGGCTCAAAGTTGAAAAAAGCAGAAGCATCACGGAAATAGGCAATGAATTCGGCTATTCATCTTCGAATTATGCAACTTTGTTTCGCGAGCATTTTGAAAAAACACCGGCACAGTTCCGCAAAGATATTTCGACAATAACTAAGAATCATGTATTTTTCTACGGCAAACAGAATCTGCTTGAAACCTACGAAGAATGTTGCAAAAAAATCACGATAGAACAACTGCCAGATTATTTTGTTTTCTATGAAAGGCACAAAGGAAATTACAGTAATCTGAAACAGCACTGGAAAATGTTCATGGAATCTAACATGGAGTTTGTAACAGACGACACACTTTTTATAGAAAGAACTATTAACGACCCCACAATTACAAATCCAAATGAATGCATTTATGACATCTGCATGACGGTCAGCAAAGATGATTCACGCCTGAAATTTCAAAAAACAGCTGCTGCCGGGATTACAAGCAAAGCTGGAACGCCGCCACAAAAAAACACAATGATAATTGAAGGCGGAAAATTTGCCGTTTATCATTATGCAGGCTATCCACAAATGATATACCTGGCATACCAAAGTTTTTTTTGCAACTGGCTGACAAAATCAAACAACAAAATAGACAACCGGGGTGGGTTTGTCCTTTACCGCAAAATCGACTGTGAAACTCTTTACATGGAACTGGACATCTGCATCCCAATAAAATAAATAAACATTGGAAAAAAAAGTCAAAAGCTCTTGAATTTTCAGTTTGTGGTTTTATACTGAAAATATGTCGTTTATAAGTAATTCAAATAATTTTTTTTGTGAAAATCATTTTGTATTTCAGGATAGAAACATTCTTGTACAGCTCCATTGCGAAGGCAAAAATGCAATAAAAATTGCTGACAACTATTATTTGCCGTCAGAAAATATACTTAGAAAATGTCTGGAATTGCATGCTTTTTCTGACTGGTTTGCTGAGCCTGAATATAATTATTCTTCTTTTCTGCTTGAAGAAACAGCACCTGCTCCTGCAGATTGTAAATTTATTCAGCTGCGCGATTTTTTTACTTTAGTTGATGAAAATTTTATAATGCTTGCTTCCCGTGCAAAAGGTCTTTTAACATGGCGTGAAGAAAAGCGATTCTGTTCTCATTGCGGGACAAAACTTGCGGATTCTCCTTCTTTGTCGGCAAAAATCTGCCAAAAATGCAGCAAAACTGTTTTTCCTCAGATAGAACCCTGCGTAATTGTTCTTGTAAGCCGTGGAGATGAAGTTCTCCTTGTCCGTCATGCACAGCGCATTCAAAATATGTTTGCCTGTATTTCAGGTTTTGTGGAACTTGGAGAAACTGCAGAACAGTGCGTAAAACGTGAAGTTTTTGAAGAAACTGGCATAAACGTAAAAAATATCCGCTATGCTGGAAGCCAATGCTGGCCATTCCCAGATCAGTTCATGCTTGCTTTCAGGGCAGAATATGAAAGCGGAGAAATAAAAGTACAGCCTGAAGAAATTTCTGAGGCAAAATGGTTCAAAAAAGATCAGCTGCCTTCAATTCCTCCGGCAGGTTCTGTTGCCCATAATTTGATTACAGGTGTTTTTGACTGAAAATTCGTAAAAATGAAAAATACTGGTTTTGCTGATTTGCCGCTGCATGGAGGCACTGTCCCAAAATGGCTTGCCGAGCGCATGATGCAGATGGGAACATTAATCGTAGAATCTCTTGTCTATAATTTTGGCAGAAAAGAAGTGCTTGTTCGTTTGAGCGACCCGCTCTGGTTTCAGTCGTTTGGGGCTGTAATGGGCATGGACTGGCATTCTTCTGGGATTACTACGAGCGTAATGTATGCTTTGAAGCGGGGTTTGAATCCTCGTGCAAAGGATTTGGGAATATGCATTTGCGGAGGACGTGGAAAATATTCACGAAGAACACCTGAAGAACTGGAAATTGCATGTAATATTGCAGGACTTGATGGTAGCGAACTGATTCGTACCAGCAAATTGTGTGCAAAGGTTGACAATACTGCCGTTCATGACGGATTTCAGCTTTATCAGCATAATTTTATTCTTACGGCTAGCGGGGACTGGGCGGTTGTTCAGCAGGGCATGAATGTGCAGAAAAAATCTGCACGACGCTATCACTGGTGTTCTCAAAACCTGCGCTCTTTTGTTGAAACTCCACACACGGCAGTAACTGGGGAAAATATAGGACAGATTCTTAATTTAACTGACAAAAATGCTGACAGAACCCGCTGTTCGATTCTGGAACTTGCCAGAGAAAATCCTGACAGAATTGTCAGGGAGTTTAAAAACATTCAGCATCATAATTTGGTTTTGCCAGGTTCTGCTTTTTCTGGCAATGAGGTTGAAAATATTGCGGATGACAGCCGCTCTTTCAGTTTGCCGGCATCTCAATCTCTTTTTCCTGAATTTGAAAATAAAATTGAAAGCCGCAGTATTGTTATGCCGCGCCATCATGAAGTTAGAAGTGAAGATGTGGATACAAAGCGGCTTGGTGCGGTTCTGGCAACTGCATATGAGTCTGAACCGAAGGATTTTGAATCTCTGCTGCTTACGCCGGGGCTTGGTCCTAGA
Organism: Treponema sp.; assembly: GCA_016296655.1. Classification (GTDB taxonomy): domain Bacteria; phylum Spirochaetota; class Spirochaetia; order Treponematales; family Treponemataceae; genus Treponema_D. The sequence goes on from JAEDIW010000028.1 coordinate 34,704, forward strand.
ACCTTGCAGTCATTGACTCTTGTAAGCGAAGTAATTTACGGAACTCCATCCCGTTTTAAAGACCCTGCACGTTTTTCTTTTGCGCACGGTGGAAAAGACGGGCATCCGTTTCCTGTTCCTTTGAAAATTTATGATGAGTCCATAAGGATTCTGCACGAAAGCATTGAAAAATCAAAGCTTGGCTATAAAGAAAAGTCTGATTGCATCCGCCGTCTGCATTCTACAGCGGTGCAGATTGAGAGAAACTGTGCGCCTCAGGCCGATTTTGATGCTGCAATTGCATGGGAAAAGCAGCATTCCAAAGAATGGGGCGGCAGAGTGCAGGGTGGCTGCTGCAGCTGAGGAATTTGCTGCTGAGTTTTTTGCGTGAGCGCTGGAAGCCCCTTGCCGACCGCAGCGGAACGTAAGTGCAGCGAGGACGGTGAGCCTGCAGGCGAAGGGCGGACATAGCGACCCTGAACGAAACGTAATGGAGCAGGGCGAAATGGAGTGCAGTGAAGGGACACGCCCGGAAAATTTTTCAAAGTTAATTTAGTATTGCAATTACTTGCATAAAACATTACATTTATATGCATAAATATACATTTTTAGAGGCTTATTATGGCAAAAGACAAAGTTATATTAGCTTATTCTGGCGGACTTGATACGACTGTTATCATTCCTTGGTTAAAAGAAAATTATAATTACGATGTAATTGCGGTTTGTATTGATGTTGGGCAGGGCGATGACTGGGAGGCTATAAAAGCTCGTGCTGTAAAGACTGGTGCGGCTGCCTGCTATGTTGTTGATGCGCGTCAGGAATATATTGAAGAATATATTTGGCCTGCTTTGAAGGCAAATGCAGTTTATGAAGATGAATATCTGTTGGGAACTTCAACAGCTCGTCCTTTAATTGGAAAAATTCTTGTTGAATATGCTCGTCAGGAAGGTGCTGTTGCAATCTGCCACGGTGCAACAGGTAAAGGAAATGACCAGGTGCGTTTTGAACTTGCAATCAAGGCTTTTGCTCCTGATTTGCAGGTTATTGCTGCATGGCGTGATGACAAATGGAACATGGACAGCCGTGAAGCTGAAATCAAATATCTTGAAGATCGTGGGCTTGAAGTTCCGATGAAAAAAGATCAGTCCTATTCTCGTGATGAAAATATCTGGCATTTGAGCCATGAAGGGCTTGAGCTTGAAAAGACAGAAAATGAGCCGAACTACAAGCACATGCTCAAGAATACAGTTGTGCCGGAAGAAGCTCCCGCAGATGGCGAATACGTTACAATTGAATTTGAAAAAGGCATTCCTGTAAGCGTTAACGGTAAAAAGATGAATGCCCTTGAACTTTTGAGCGAACTGAATGTAATTGGTGGACGAAATGGCATTGGTCTTGTTGATATTTGCGAAAATCGTTGTGTAGGTATGAAGAGCCGCGGTGTTTACGAAACTCCAGGCGGAGCAATCCTTTACTTTGCTCACAGAATGATGGAACATATTTGTCTTGACCGTGAAACATATCATTACAAGCAGCAGGTTGCTTTGCGCATGGGTGAACTTATTTACGACGGCAAATGGTTTACAACTTTGATGGATGCTTGTATGGCTTTTGTTGACAAAACTCAGGAAACTGTAACTGGCTGGGCAAAAGTAAAACTTTTAAGGGGTGCAATCCGCGGTGCAGGTTCTGGTTCAAAGTACAGCCTGTACAATGAAAGTCTTGCTTCGTTTACAACTGGTGAGCTGTACAACCACAAAGATGCACAGGGATTTATCACTTTGTTTGGTCTGCCACTTAAAGCCCGCGCTTTGATGGAACAGAAAGTTGGTGAAGGTCAAGCCGTAAAAGAAAGCAAAAACCTTAAGAAACGCCCGACAGAGTAGAAAGTTTAGAAAGGTTATAACCACAAAAAAGTCGCTGAATAAGCGGCTTTTTTTTTAAGCAAAATTTTTGTATTGCTGGAGTTTTTTTCTGCTGACAGCTGCTTTTTATTTTATATTGGGGATTTTCAAAGGTTCGTTAATCTGCGATAAGGTGTTTAAAATAAAAAGATATGTCCGTAAAAACGGTTGATAATCTATAACTTTTCGAATTTTCACTTAATAATTGATTATTATAAAGATTGTATTTGAAGAACGAAACGAAGAGTTAAAACTGCTCAACTAATTGGGTATGATTAAGTTTGCAGAAAGTGATTTTGTACGAAGGCGGACAGCAAACAAAAGTAATACTTTCAAAAGGTTAATCCAACTCCACAGATTAACTGCTTGCACTCTCCTCAGGTGGGTCTAAGGTTCCTCCGTTCAGTTTTGAACATCATGGGTGTGATTGAACTGCCGCTCATCGTACGATTTTAATGTAGTATTTTATTTTATGGTTGTCAAG